>JAGQHF010000127.1 GCA_020431985.1 Nitrosarchaeum sp.
AAAACCCCATAGGGGTGGCAGCTGCATCAGTTTACATTTCAGCGATAGGAAACGGGGAGGACATTTCCATGGCACAAA
Source organism: Nitrosarchaeum sp. (assembly GCA_020431985.1). Classification (GTDB taxonomy): domain Archaea; phylum Thermoproteota; class Nitrososphaeria; order Nitrososphaerales; family Nitrosopumilaceae; genus HKST03. Next base: position 79 of record JAGQHF010000127.1, read on the forward strand.
TTGCAAAAAAAATCAAGATAAGCACAGTTACTCTGCGAAAAACTTCCCGTATGTTAAGACCTGCCGCTGCTAAATACATCAGCACAATTGATGGAAACTAGGCACATACAAGTCGCTTTTTAAAATAACAAAAAAATTTTCAATATGCTTTAGTTTTATTTTTATTTTGATTGGTGTTCATATGATTCTAGATTCTGCCTTGGATTTTTTCCGTAATTGTATTATTAAGTAAAGTCTTTACAATGTCTGCAGCGTGTGGTTGGCCCTTGGCAAATGATTTTGCCATGTTTTTAAGATACTTCATATCCACGTCAGGAGGGATGGGAGGTTCATAAGGATCAACATACACATCTACAATAACAGGTCCAGTACTGTTCAGTGCTTTTTTTATCGTTTTTTTCATTTGGTCGTACTTCTTGATTGTAAATCCATTTCCTCCGCAAGATTCTGCAAACTTTGCATAATCTATGGGTGCAAATTCAACTGCATGTTCAGGATTTCCTGAAAACGAAATTTGCTCCCAACGAATCATCCCCAGCAGACTGTTTTTTATTACAAAAACCTTGATTGGAAGTTTGTATTTAACAGCTGTAGAAAAATCGCCCATGAGCATTCCCAATCCCCCATCACCTACAAATGCAATTGATTGACGTTTTGGATAAGCGATCTGGGCTGCAATTGAATATGGAAGTGCGCACGCCATAGAAGACAGAGTACCCGAAACGGAGAACATCATATCGTTGCGTATGTTAATGTACCTAGCAGCCCATACAGTATTGGTTCCACTATCAACTGATATTATTGCATCTGGTTTGAGTTCATTTGATAACATTTCTGTAAATGACTGCGGCTTTATGGGCTCAGATGTTTTAGAGCTCCGCAACGATAATTTTTCTTTCCAGTCATCCATGTCTTTTTGTAATCCAGAGAGGAACAAGTCATTCCTGTTTTGTTTTAAATGGAGTAATAGCTGACGAAGAATTGTTTTTGAGTCACCCACAAGTCCAATTTTTACAGGATAACGTAACCCTATTTTCTCAGGGTTGATGTCGATTTGTATTCCCAGAGTTTGTTTAGGCTTTGGAAGATATTCATGGTATGGGAATGAGGTTCCAATCATAAGCAAGATATCCGCCTTATTCATTGCTTTGCTTGCAGGCTCCGTTCCAAGCATTCCTAATCCCCCTAGACTAAACTCAGAATCATCGGGAAGAACCGCCTTTCCCAAAAGGGATTTTACAACAGGTGCTTTGAGTCGCTGTGCAAGTTCGTTGACTTCTTCTCTAGCATGAAAAGCTCCTTGTCCTACAAGAATCACAGTTTTTTTTCCAGAATTCAATACATCCGCAGTGTTGTTTATCGAGTTTTCAGAAGGAGAAGAAAGACTTGGTTTATGGTGAGATGTGTGGTTTTGTATTTTGTGTGGGCTATAGATGTTTTTTATTTTTTCATACTGTACATCGATTGGAATTGATATGTGGCTTACTCCTTTGCGTGAGATTGCAGTCCTGCATGCAATATCTGCAACCATCTTTGCATGTTCAGGTTTGTTTATTCTATTGTTATATTCAGACACATCGGAAAACAGTTCTAGTACATTGACATCCTGTTGATAACTAGATCCTATGAGATCAGAATAAGTACTTCCCGTAATTGCCAAGACAGGAGTGTTATCTGCTTTGGCATCATACAGTCCAGTGATCAGATTTGTCGCTCCAGGCCCAGTTGTTGCAAGGCAGGCTCCAATGCTGCCTGTATACTTTGAATACGCACATGCCATGAATGCTGCCGCTTGCTCATGCCTAGTTAGAATAAATTCAATGTCACTGTTTTTTCTTATTGCTTCTATAACGCCATTAATACCGTCTCCAGGTATCCCAAAAATTACCTTAATGCCCCACTTTGTAAGAGATTCAATGAGAATGTCAGAAGTGGTTTTCATTTTGTTTGTCTAAAATTAACAGGATGATTATGGCCACATTTGCTTCCAAGCATAATAAAACATCTGCATTGATTTTTTGTACTCTGTAAGGAGACTGATTGCTTTTTCATGATATTTTCGTTGGAGTGCATATTCAAAGTCTTTGAGATCACTCATCAAAGGACGAGTCCCCTGCTGGAGTTTGTCATAATCATCCTTTATCACACGTGCTTCATCATTTACCATATCTATTTTATCCAGCCAAAGATCAGAGAATTGTTTCATAGTGTCAGGAGAAGTATCCTTGGCTTTCGTCAACACTTGAGAGTAGATTCTGCTCATCTCTAGTGCACAACTGTGTGCTGTCTCTATTGATGCATCCAGAGTCATAAGATGATGATAATATTGATTCTTTAATTCATTCCACGGGATATCTTGGTTTTGTTGCATGACTGTAATTGAATGAAATATTACTTAGATGCTGATAAGCTGAGATTTTTATTGTACAAAGATGAGCTTACATGTTGATATATTCTTATTTTTCCAAATTAGTTCAATGACACACAAGGAAAATTTTGTAAAATGAACATATATGAGCAGAATCAAATTGAGTGTTCTGTTTGTGGTAAATTTATCGGAGAGATTGATATGGGTGCATCAATCATATTTCCTTTGTGTAGTAAGTGTGACAAAAAAGAGAAGCGAATAATCAGGATGGGAATAAAAAAAATTCTCGTTCCAGTTGACATTACAAAAAAGACAACAAGAGCGCTTGATGCTGCAATTTATCTGGCAAAACACCTCGGTTCCCAGATTACAGTAATGCATTCTATGCCAGATATCAAATTCAATAGAACATTTCTAGTAAAGGATGTGTTAAAAGAGATTAGAAATGAGGCTGAGAAGTCAATTAAACGTGCAAAAGTATATTGTGAAAACAAGCATGTTGTGGCAAATCATAGAATAACTAGAGGAGATGAAGCTGAATCCATACTTCGTATTGCAAAAAAATCACAATATGATCTTATCATAATGGGTTCGTCAGGAAAAGGAATACTAAAGGAATTTGCTTTCGGTAGTGTGTCAAATTACGTCATGCATAATTCAAACATTCCCGTGCTTACAGTAAAGGAGAATTCGCCAAAACTAGATACAAAGATCAACGAAATTAACACGGTAAAACCAAGAGAGAAAAAGATAAGACGACAGGGAAACGGAGTTCCCTTTTCAAAGATGAAGAAAAGAGCAAGCATGAAATAATTGAAACAAATGCGGGAATTTTAGACACGATATGAGTGTGGATATGAATTGTCAAACAGGCTCTAGTACAACCAGATAAAATCATGTAAGTGCAGTTGTCACCAAGGTTATTACAATTACAACAGGTACGGTATATTTTAGGATAGAGATTGCAATAGGAGGTATGTTAAAGCGGGATGTTGAGTTGATGTGCTCCAAAATCTTCTTTTTGTCAACAAACCACGTAACAATAACAACAAAAATCAACTCAGATATTGTTATGCCATATATACCAAAAATGTGGTCCATGCCGTCTAAAAATGAAACTCCGAACAGATCAAGATCTACTGCACTGTAGCTCAACGAAGAAGGCAAGCCTATTGCAACAAGAGCCAATCCTATGATTACACTGGATTTTTTGTTTGAAATTTTGAAAACATCTTGCAATGAAGCGTTTGGTACTTGGAACAACCCTACAGCAGATGTCAAACCTGCAACCAATAACAAAAAAAAGAACACTGCACCAACAAAAAATCCCCAACTCATATCAGAAAAAACTGTAGGTAGTACATCGAATATCAGTGGAATTCCTCCCTGCGGATCCATGCCAGATGAAAACACAAATGAAAATATCATCAAGCCTGCAAATATCGAAATCATGGTATTTGCTGAAATTATTATGGATGATGAGCGAATCAGCGAATGTTTACCACGTAGATAGCTACCATAAGTCAAAAGCGAACCAGAACCAAGTGACAAAGAGAAGAAGGCCTGACCAAATGCAGTAGACCATATGTGGGGCTCGCTAATTTTTGTAAGATCAGGTTCTAAAAAGTAGGAAATGCCCTCAGTTGCATTGGGAAGCATGATGGCATATACCATCAGAGGCACGATAATTCCGATTAAAAACAAAATGCCCACTTTGTTGAATTGCTCTATTCCAGACGATATGCCTCGCCTAACTATAATGAAAGTGATGCCAAGAACTGCAAAGAATGACAAGATTGGATAGTACGACTGAGTAAACTGGTCAAAATCCAAAAACGATTGAGCAGCATTTGAAATAAAAAACGACAATATCCAGCCAAGAATCACCAGATAATAGCTTAGCATCGCAAAAGCAACTATGGCAATAACAGCTCCTCCCCACTTGAAATTCTTTGATATATTTGCCATTCCCGATACAATGGAGAGTTTGTATCTGCGTCCAATTGAGAATTCCAACAACATCAAAAGCAATCCAAAGCTTGCCACAATTACTAAAAAGGGTAAAAGAAATGCTCCTCCGCCATTTTCTCCAACAATGTATGGGAATCTCCAGATGTTACCTATGCCGACTGCAGATCCAATGCAGGCTAAAATAAATCCCATACCAGAACCCCATGTTTGGTATTGTTCTTCAGTCATGTAAAACACCACTCAATTGAGATTGTAGAAATCTTGCAGTTACAAGATTTAGTGAAATCAGAGTGTCTACGATTCAAGTCTCAAAAAAAGATCTTACCGGTTTATTTCATAGTCAACAACGTTAACTGAAATTGATTCTGGCGATACTGCTTTTATCATGACTTGGTTTGTGTTTGTAGTGTCTTCAAATAATCCTCCAATGGAGTAAGTTATTGTGTCAATATCTGATGAAATTTGAACTTTGATGTTTTTTGCGTTAAAGTCTTTAGTTGTGACATCAAAGATCACTCTAAATGTACTGTCATTTTCGCTAATGTTACTTACATCAGATAATGTTGCATATGGAATGTCCGCATCTATTTCAGATACAGCGTTTGAGGGCAGGTATACGACTTTAATGCTTGATTCTTCAAAAGCCCTAATGGTTGTTGTGGCATAGTCATAGGAATTATCTTTTATGAATGGGACAGATAGGACGCGAGTATCGGCATCAGATGTTACATAGATAACATTTCCAAACAATGGAACAACATATGATGTCACTTTAATTAGAATCTTGTAATAGTCTCCAGATAGAGGATATGTGTCTATGACTTCCACTTTTGTTGTAAGCGTACCAGTTGTTATTCTTTCTGAACAGAGTTTATCTCCACACACATTTGTTTTAGAACCAAATGATTTTGGAGACAAAGTTTCTTTGGTGGATTTTGTATATGCGTCAGCATCAGTAAATCCACCTATTGCAATAGCCGCCGTAAGCAATGAAATAACTGTAATCACACTTGCAAGTTTTTTATCCATGAATAGTTGTTTGTTCTGTCAATTATAATTCCCTCTAAGCTTGTTTGATTATTTTAATCAGGTTAGCTGATGACGAGATACCAATAAGCAAGCTTAATTTTCATGTGTAAGCTTATGAATCAATATATTTCTGACACCATATAGAATACCATGAAACAACAAAACAATCAAAATTATACTGGAATGGAGCTGTACGATAAAGTCATCAAGCCCTCTAAAGATGTAAAATTTGCTTGCGTGATAAACAATCATGGAAAAATATTGTGTGCATTCAATGAAAATTATCTGAATATCGACTCAAAAAAAAAAGAAATGCTGTTTATGGAGGCTGCACTCCAAGCAAGAATGAATAAAGATTTTGATGGAGAACTTGGAGAATTTCGATGCAATGTGACCGAAAGAGATAATGGGTACAAGTGTATCTCAGCACCGCTTCCATTAGATAAGACAGTATTTGCAGTTATGGACAGAAATAAAGATCACAGCTCTTTTGTAAATAATGCCATGAAAATGGCGTGGAACAGATAAAACATTATTGTTAGGATTTGATAGTATTAGTGAGAACTAATTTTGTTGTTTGTTAAATAAGAAAACGACGTCTTTAATATAATGCCAATAGCGGAAAATTTTCCAGAGGGACTAAAACCCATAGGAAAGATAAGTCATTCAGATGGAGAACATTTCCATTGGATTTGGGGTCCTGGCAGATCTGACGGGGAAGCTTCAACAAATGAAGATGTGAAAGCAGCATATGAGAAAAGAGGTGAATCACTAGTGCCTTTAGGTGTTAGTGGAACCATGGTTGCAGTTGATTGGGATTCTTGTGTTGCCGATGGTGCATGCATCGAGGCTTGCCCAGTTCAGGTTTTTCAGTGGTATAGGACAGAAAAGGACGTTCCAGCAGCTGAGGCGGTTAATTCTACCTTTGAAGGTACAGGCAGTTATGTCAAAGACGAAAGGAAAGATCATACAGACAAGGCAGACCCAATACGAGAGCATGATTGTATATGGTGCATGGCATGTGTAGCAGTATGTCCACCACAGGCCATCAAGGTAGATCAAGGAAACATGGAAGCCCATGAAAAAGCAGCGGGGACATATGTAAAGATGGAAACAGGATCTGTCAACCCACACAGCCACTGACAATACACTCATTTTTTTTGTCGTAATTGATCATGTTACATTGCACACAATTTTGTGTCAGATTCTAACTTTAGATATTAAATTTGATTGTCCAAACTGTATATTGTTCAGAGACAAATGACAACTAGATTCCAGCATACAGGTTCAAATTTTATTGAAAAGCAAATCATCAGTGGCATTAATACAACAAGAAATAGAAGTTGATTATGTAATTGTTTTATATTTAGGACTAATTTTTTCATAGATTTTTCTGATCTAGAATTTTCTGCGAGTCTGATTCGCCTTGATCAATTAGCTGTTTTATTTTTGACAAGGAAAAATCTGCGTCTTCCAAAAGAAAATGAGATTCCTCTTGTCTTTCTATTCTTATTACATCGCGTATAATTGCACCTCGTTGAGATGCGAGTTTCTCATACTCGGGTCGTAATTCTTCAAAGTGTTGTTTATTTTGAGGAGTTAAATCAGAATTTGTTACAATTTGATACAGTTCCTTGAGTAATTCCAAATATCTGGATATTACTTTTGACATTCTAATGTTGTGTTCTGTTTTGTCTATGTGCATGATATCTCTTGCTCTGTGTATTGACTCAGACATGTTTTTTGGTAATTCCATGTGTTTTTTTGGAAATAGGCTAACTATGTAGACTATTTTATCATATTGTGGTGATGCGTTAATTGCTTCTCGCAACGGTGTGTTACTTAGGAGGCTTCCATCCCAAAGATATCTGTCATCCTTTTCAGTCCATGAAATACCATAAAATGGATATCCAGCACTTGCAATTACATGGTCCACATCAACTTCCATTTTATGGCTATCAAAAATAACTGATTTTCCTCTTTGTATATCGACAGATGATACGATTAGTCTTGTTCCTGTTTTTCTGTTAATCTTTTTGAAATCCACAAATTTGGTAAGCGTTTTTTTTAATGGAGTATTGTCATACAAAAATGGCTGCATCATAAACAGAGTCCACGGATTTGGAATCCCATAAATTGGCAGGGCCACATGTGGGTTACCCCACAAGGTGGTATGAAACGTGGAAACGATAGATCTTAGTGGCTCTGGAAATGACTTAGTCATGGTTTCAGATAACTCTAACCAAAATTCTTCTAGATGCTTTGCAGGATCATCATTATTTGATCCTGCAATTATTGCTGCGTTTATAGCTCCAATAGAAGTACCCACGACAACATCAAAATCAATTTTTATTTTTTTTAGAGTTTTGTATACGCCACATTCATATGCACCCAGAGAGCCACCTCCCTGTAAAATCAACACTGTCTCAAGTTCTGATTTTGTCATATCAAGAAGATAAGTTATTTTCTGAATTTGCCTTCCATCATTATTTCAGAAAGGGGTTTTCTATCAGATGGAAACTCTTTTTCTTGGAGTTCTTTTGATAGCTGTTCTTTTTCTCCTTCCTTTCCAATTGCAATCATTGCGTTAACTTCGTAATCATCAGGAATTTCCAAATCTTTTCTTGTTTTTTCATAATCAAAACCTTCCATGGCATGTGTTACCAACCCCCTACTAGTTGCTTCTATTGCAAGATTTTCCCAGGCTGCGCCTGTATCAAATGAATGAGTCCTTGATGGGTTACCATTGTACTCAAAGTTTTTTGAGGATATAATCACAACTAATACCGAGGCGTTTTTTGCCCATGACTGATTAAACTCGATCATCAAATTAAACAAAGTGTTCCAATGCTGCGATTCTTTATTTGCATAAATGAATCTCCAAGGCTGATTGTTATATGAAGAAGGAGCCCATCGAGCAGCTTCAAAGAGAGATAGAACTTCATCATGAGATATTTTTTCTCCAGTCATTGAACGCGGTGACCAACGATTTAGTATGGCAGGATTCAAATCATATTTAGAATTTCTAGTACCGTCGATCATTTTATTCTCATCATAAATACCACTCTATTGTTTTTATACGCTGTTATTACGAGAATTAGAAAATTGGTGGTTATTTAGAGGACAAATATTTTCGGACAAGATGAATTTTGAGATGTCATATCTACATAAACTTTTTATCATGAATGTATTAGTTTATTGCAATTATTCGTAGCAAGATATTGTAATATGTGCAACGTTTAACTTATCTTTATTATTCGACATCACATTATGTATTATCTATACAATCCATAGACCAAAATTAAGTTATGTTAAAATCTATATTGACTGTATAGATAGTTTTTCAATGTCTTCACCACGAAATATCATTTATGATTCTGAATTGATATCTGAGAATTTTTTCGAAAGATATATTCATACTGTGTTTTATTTTTCATGTAAGATAATTTGATTTTTGCAGTAGTCACAGCAAGAAAAGTTCTCAAGTTTTCACTAGGAATACGCCCTACACTTTGCCAGTTTGTATTCATATTATACTTGCTAAACTTGATTGAATTTTGTTTTTTATGATATTTTTTACTTGGCAAGATCACTACATTACTAATACATTAAATAATTAATTAGTTGTTTATTCGTAAGTTCTCATCTTTTTTGATATTATTTTTTCAAAAGTTTGATGTTACTTTTACCTTTTGAATTCTGTGCATCTTTAATCTTATCTTTTTTTATTTTTGCACTGATTTCTTCAGGTGCATTTGCTTTAGATGTATTTGCAGTTTTTTTATGAATTTTCTTCATATTGAAATAAAGACTTTAAAATATTAAAACATGTGTAATGAACTATTTTGAAAATTATAATTATGTATGATAAAACATATCAAAATAATAACTAATCATTATGATGTTTCTATCTGAGTTATGTATTAAGATGACTTAATTTTTGTATGACTTCCAAAAATATTTTATTCATAATGCAAAAATTTTTACATCTGTCATGTATGCAATAACCAGTTTTGGACATGGTGTTTTTAGATGCGTAATATGACCAACAGGTATTTCTGAATATGAACAAGAATCTACTTCAGAATTGAATCATAATTCTTGAAATTAGTAAATTTTAGGAAGTTTTAGACACGGAATTTTCTGGGTCCAAGAAATGTTTGTTTTTTTAGTATCAGTATTATTATTATTGCCAAAGCAGCTGCAACTCCTGCCATATAATATTCAGTATGCACCGATTCATCAACATCCAGTGAGATAGTTTCAAGCGAACAGTTGATGGAGTCTTCAAAAAAGATCTCAGGTTCGGTGATGATCTGGTCTCGCAGTATGTTGCCTTCTTTTATTACATAGATTTCCATGTTATTTCCATCATATTCTTGGTTTATAGAGATTGAAATTATTCCTGTTTGACCGCATGGTATTGCAAATTTATCATCACCTATTCCATTTATCATATGAGTGACATAATCCCCGTCGTGGATTTCTCCTGTCCATTTGGATTCAGTATAGATAAGCAATATGGCTTTGCTCTGATTTTCAGTCTTTGAATTAGCAATCTCTTCGGCTAGACTCTTAACACCAGACTCTTGGGCATAAACATATGATGTACTTATCGTAAAGATAATGAGCAAAAGAGTCATTACAATTTCAAGATTAAACCTCACATTTTAGATTATGATAGAAACTAGTTTAGGATTAATACATAAATCAGCTTAAAATCACAATCATAGCTTTAACCTATTATCTAGAAAATAATGCATCTGTAAATCAGTCGTCGGTCATAGTTGCATTAACTGTATGTGATTAAGATTTTTTTAAAATTTGAAAATAGTTCTTCAGTATTTCCACTTTTAGAGAATTGTTCCAGATTTTTCTCAAGACTGAATAATAGATCAGTACTTTTTGCATTATCTGAGTTCATGTGTTAAATTAAACAACAAAATATAAAAGAACTCATAAGCTAAATTGATTAAATTCACAATCCTTGTGAATGCAACCAGAAATATTGAAAATAGACAGGAAAATCAGGTTATCCAGAGTAAAGATGTTTATTGATTTTAAACTACATAGTTTAGCCGGAATTATAAATGAAGTCACCCTACTTTGTTTATGGCTATAAAGAAAACATCGCAAATAGAGGAGCTTAAGGATATGATATACCAGGTCATGGAAAATAACAAAGACATACCTAGAGAAAAAAATCAAGGAAGTAATGAAAGATTATGTTAATGCATAAAACAACATGGAACTACTGATGCCGTCATAGTTGGTGAGACACTGCCCAGCAGAATTAAATTTTCTCTAAGATCTTCTTTTTCTTTTCTTTGAATTCTCTCTCCGATATAATGCCTGCTTCTTTTAAATCAGATAGTTTTTCTAAAAGGCGAATGTTGTCTTCGGCAGATGCTTTTCTTGCATTCATGCCCATTTTGACAC
>JAGQHF010000128.1 GCA_020431985.1 Nitrosarchaeum sp.
CTGTATATCTCTTCATCATCTTTCAGCAATTTTGATGCATCTCTCACTTTTTTCTCATATTTTGATATAAGATCTATTTTTTCAATGGTCTTTTCCGCTTGAGCATAATCCTCTTTGAAAAGTGCAAGACAAGAATCATCTAAAACTGTTAATGCAAATCCATTCATATCCTGAATTTTATCTATTATCTCTTTTTTTATTGGTCTTCTGAATTCTAGAATGTCCTTCGCAACAAATGCAGCATGATCTCCTGTTCTTTCAATGTTTTTTACTACTAATCTATACCCAAGACAATCTCTGGCATTTCTGAATCCCATCTCTTTTAGCATATGCTCATTTTGGATTGCAATTTTTAGCTGACGGATAATGTAGAAACCAAATCTGTCCACTTCATCATCGGTATTGATTACCTCCTCAGCTAGATCTAAGTTGTTTTCTTTAACAGCCAAAATAGCATCGCTTGACATTGATTTTGCAAGATGAATAATTCTCTTAAACGCCCCATCAACTGATAACTCTAGCAAATTAACCAACACTTGAACTGTTATTCCCCCACTGGAATCTGAAATAATCTCAGATCCCATAAGCATTCGCTTTACGGCCTCTTTTACCGTATTTCTCTGATTTGGACTTAGTCTTCCAGATTTTGGTTTTACATTAATTGTTCTAAATACTAAAAAGTAGAGAGAGATTAATCTTCTTACAATTGAAGATGCTTCTTCTGATTCTATCTCTATTGTTGCATCTTCTTTTTTTTTAGTACGTGTTTCAAATTTTGGTGGATACAGTTCAAGTGTAGATGAACCTTTTCTAACCATTCTGTTTTGATCTCCTTGTTTTAAACCCAAATCCATAATCCATTGTTTTGGTAAAGAAACTATGTAGGATGACTTGCCAGTAAATTGTATTTTTCTAGTTTCTTCTCTTTCTTCCATAAACTATCAACAAAAGTCTTATCTATATAGTTTAATAGTAAATATACATATCATCATTGAACTAATATTTAGATAAAATAACATTATCATATGGATCCATATCAGAAATTACAATATACAATAGATGCGCTATTTGGAAAGGGAGTTTCAAAATATCTTCCAAAAGAAATTGAAATTGTTTTTTCAAGGAAGAATGGAAGAATCAAAACTGTAACATACAAAAAAAAATTGCTTTGTACACTAAGAATTGATGGTGGATTAGCAATCACTCCGTATTTTGCCCAACTATTACTAAAAAGTAAGAATTTCAAAGAAAATTGCTTGACAGTCAATGAAGATGCTGCTCCTTTTGTTGAGCAAGGAAGATCTGTTTTTTGCAAACACGTAGTGTGGTGTGGTAAAAATGTACAGATTGCATCTGATACCCCAATACTCTATCAAAACAAGGTGATAGCAGTAGGTAAAGCTGTTTTGTCATCAGAAATGATCTTAGACTTTGAAAGAGGAATGGCCATAAAAGTCAGAGATAGTTTAAAAAGTGACATTGGAGAAAATTCATCATGATGCGAGGCGGCAACCGCGAAATGCGACGAATGATGGACAAAATGGGACTGGACATGAAGGAAATACCCAATGTTCAGGAAGTTATCATTAAGACCGATAAAAAGGAAATAATCGTCTCAAAACCCTCAGTCACTGAAATGAAAGCTAAAGATAATTCTATATTCACAGTTACTGCTGATTTTTATGAAGAGAAAGAATTGGAGGTACCTATTTTCTCTGAAGAAGATATTCAGCTTGTTAGTCAACAGGCTGGAGTGGATGCAGAAAAGGCAAAAAGTGCTTTGGAAGAGGCCCAAGGTGATCTCGCCAGAGCAATTTTACTTCTAACAACAGGATAATTTCCTAATAAAGGAGAAAATGAATGATTTAAGTAATGGATACGAGAAACGCGAGTATAATGAGTAGCATGGCTGAATCCAAGGTTACTGGCATAATTCAATCTCTGAATACGCTAGAAAGTGATCTAGAGTCCCTGACTGGTAAGATTACAGACATGAAAAAACAGCTCAATATTAAAGCCCAAAATGAAATTGACATTCTTTACCAAAAAACTCGCGAAATGGCTACTAAGGAGGCTGAAAATATCATCAACTCAGCCAAGGACAAGGCAAAAGCTGAATCAGATAAAATAATTAAGAATGGCGAAAGCAAATTATCTGAGATCCAATCAAGCATTGATGCCAATTTTGATGAAGCAGTCAGACATATGGTGTCAACTGTTTTGAAGGCATAAACCTAAATTCAATAAATTCTCTCATGACAATATCGATCCATTACTTACTTCTCGTATTGGAATTGCAACCACGTATGGTAATCCATATTTTAGATTCTCCAATTCCTTAAAAACACTACATCTCTCTTTTGACTCTATTTTGCCTCAAGAAATTCCAACCTATAGTGGTAGTTTGGTGTTTACAACTAAAAAAGAGGCACCAGTGCGATGCCAAAAACCAATGCTTTATGAGGAAATCCTAGAAAAACCAATCACAATTATTCGTGGACTAATGATCCAAAAACTAGATCGTGGATTTAATGATAAAAATCTGGTACTCGGTATTGATCCTGGAAAAAGAATTGGCTTATCTGTATTTTACTATGGACATGATATTGAAAATTCGTTTTACTCTTCTATTGATGAATTAGTAACCCACATCACTCAAGTTTTAGGTGGATTGAGGGCAAAAAGAAAGATTGTCAAAATCGGAAACGGGAATATGACTATAGCCAGGCAAATAGGCCAACAGCTTAACTTAAAATTCTGTTCTTCATTTGATTTGGAGTTTGTTGATGAAAGAAAAACAAGCCTAAAAATCAAAAATTTTAATCAAAGAGGAAAACGTGATATGCTTTCTGCGAAATATATTTCCCAAAGAGAAGGTTGTCGATATTCTATTTTACCCCTATCAATAACTGGCTAGTCAACAAAATCCAATAAGTTAATTCCTTACATTGTGTGTCAAAATGATAAATACAAATCCTATTGAACTCTGATTTAACAGACTCGTTAAGGTAACAAAAAATTAATCTATACATATTTATTGAAGATTTTTTGGTTTTCATTCTAACTAATAGTGATGATCGGCAATTAAAATAAAATTTTTACAACTTTTTTCAAAAATTTTCAAAAAAAACACCGATCCATCCTTATATAGTTATGATTTCTATGATAAATTACAAAGATGACTTGTAAAGGAATTTGTGTAAGATACAAGGCTCAAAAGCCTGTAGGAACCGGAAGATATGCATCCGGACAACGTCGATGCCAAATTTGTGAAATATTCATCAAATGGGAAGGTCTTTGGTGTCCATGCTGTGGATATAGACTCAGAACAAAACCAAGAAACCTCAAATATAAAGCAAAACTCCGTGCTAGAGTAGAGGCTGATTCAATTGAGGCAAAAGCGATCTCAGTATCTCCTGAAGAAACAGAAATTGAGGAAGCAACCGAGATTAAGACAAAACCAAAACGAACAACTTCAAAATCAAAATCCTCTAAAATTACAGCAAAGGGAACAAAAACCAAAGAAAAAACAGCATGTCAGTATTGTAACAAGTTGTTTGCCAATGTAGACAAACATGAAAAACGTTGCAAAAAAAATCCTGACATTGAAGATGTATCTCCTAAAACTGAATCAATAGCAATAAAAGCATAAGATTTGTTCCTATCAGAATATGGGCTCTCTAAATGGATTTTTACATAAAGATATTTGTTTGGAGAGTCGTAGTTTTTCTTTAAAATTACAAAAATTTGACAATGGCTATTTTGTTTCAATTTCAGAAGGTTCAGATAAACTTGGTTCAATGGTTGTCTCACTTGCAGCTGGCCCATCTCCCATTACTACGACAATAATTCCTTCCAAGACAGAATCTCTTTTTCTTAAATTACTAGCTGAAAGAATCAGCACCAGAATACGAGGTATTGCAATTGTGTCTGCTTATATTCGAAATGAATTGGAAACTGATACGGCAAAACTCTTAATGACAGAAATTGTGGAAATTATTCAGAATGACTGATCTAAGAAACTATTTATCCCTTGTCACAAAAAATGGTGAATTAAAAACCATAACAAAACCCGTCTCTACTAAATATGAAATTGCAGGACTAACGGCAAAGCTTGACGGTTCTGATGCTATTTTATTTGAAAATATCAAAGAAAGTGAATTTCGAATGGTTTCAAATTTAGTTGGAACAAGAAAACGATTCTCACTTGCAATAGGAAGTTCTGAGATGCAAATTCATGATAAAATGATAAAATCAATTAAAACTGCAAAAAAACCACAAATTATCAAGTTAGGCAAATTCTTCCAAAACAAATCATACAATTTGTCTGTTTTACCAATAGTGACACATTTTGAAAAAGAATCTGGCCCATTCATAACATCATCAATTGTATATGCTCAAAATCCAGAATCTGGAACACAAAACTCATCCTTTCATAGAATGATGCCTATTGATGAAAAACATCTCTCTATTAGGATGGTAGAGGGTAGACACTTGCATCGATGTTTCATGAATGCCAAAGAACATGATGAGGATCTTAAAATTGCAATAACTATAGGCGTACATCCTGCTGTGTCAATTGCTGCCGCATACCAAGCTGAATGGGGTAAAAATGAAATCAACATTGCAAATTCACTCTTACACGGAAAACTGACTCTAACTAAACTTCCTTTTTCTGGATTATGTGTACCATCAGGTTCAGAAATTGTAATGGAAGGAAAAATACTTCATGATAAAACACATCCTGAATGGATGGTTGAAATGCTTAGAACATACGATCATCATCGGTTGCAGCATGTCTTCAAATTAGAAAATCTATACTTTAGGAATCAACCAATTTATCATGATATATTGTCCGGGTTTTCTGAACATAGATTATTGATGGGAATGCCAATAGAATCAAAACTTAATGGAGAATTGAAAAAAGCATTCCGGCAAACAAAACAAGTTTCTATGACAAATGGAGGCTGTAATTGGTTGCATGCTGTGGTGCAGATAAAGAAGAATACAGACTTAGACGTTAAAAAAATTATTAAAAAAACATTTGAGTCTCATCGCTCACTAAAGCAAGTCATCGTTGTCGACGAAGACATCAATCCAAATGATGCAGTTTCTGTTGAATATGCAATGGCCACTAGATTTCAAGCAGACAGAGATTTGGTAATTTTAACTAAAGTGAGAGGATCTAGTTTAGATCCATCCAGTGATCAAAAAAATTTGCTCACCGCTAAGATGGGAATTGATGCAACAAAATCACTGTCCAAAAGGTCAGAAGGATTTGAATTAGCGAAAATCCCAAAACTGGATAAAATTAAAGTACAAAATTATTAAAAAACTAAAATAAATTAAATGGATGGATTTGACATATTACATTGAATAAAGTACCTGAATTGAAGAAAAAGAAAATTATGTTCAAAAACGAATTACAAGGTACACCAATAGATGCTCAGGTGAATTAAAATGTCCTCAGGAAATCATGTAAAACCAGAAAAAAGTCCCGATGAATCCAGTGCTGATGTAATAGTCAGAATGTTTCCCTCCGATGCAAACCCTGCAGGTAATGTATTTGGTGGAGAAATTTTAAAACATATAGACATGGTTGCGGGAATAGTTGCACAGCGACATTCCCAATCAAATGCCGTTACTGTAAGCATGGATAGAGTAAATTTCATCAAACCAGTTTATGTAGGCAATGTCTTGAAATTGAATGCAAGAATCAATTATGTTCACAATTCTTCAATGGAAATTGAGGTAAAAGTAGAGGCAGAAGATATTATTACTGGAATTAGAACCATCACTGGTACTGCATTCGTTACTTTTGTTGCTCTTGATAATGGTGGAAAACCTTCACATGTTCCAAAACTACTTTTAAAAACTAATGAAGATAGAATAAAGTTTGAAGAAGGAAAATTGCGTATGCAAGATCGCCTTAAGAACAGAAAGAAAACCAATAATCTCAATAGATCAGTTTAAGAATCATAATATGTTCTATTAATCAATGTCAAATGATAAAACCAACGAATGGGATTCTTTGTGGCAAGAATATTCGCGGGCTCTTGAAAATTGGAAAAAACTGTTTCAACAGATACAGGATGCAAGCAATGAAATGCAAACCAAATTTAACGAAGTTTGGGATAAAGCTACAAAGGAATCCAGTGCAGAGACAATGAAATTATTTACAGAAAATTGGCAAAAGGCAGTAACAAGTGCAGGAATGAAGTCCTTCAATGAATTCAATGATTCCTGGCAAAAAGCAATAAACGAATCCAACGTTAATGCTTTTAAACAGTTTACTGAAACTTGGCAAAAATCATTTAGTGTTTCTGGGTTAGAACAGATGCAGGCATACGGAGAAATTATGAAAAAATTTGCCGAAACCTGGAATTCAATGTGGCCAAAATCTCAATAGTCTATAATTGAGAATCTTTTCTTTCATTTTATATTTTACATGAATGTTTATGCCCATGATTCAATTATTGATAATACTAGAAACTACATTGAAATAAATTCTGATTTTAGTTTTTACTGTATAAACACTAACATCTTTCAGTATTACTGGAAATATTAAACCATAAAAAAATAATCACTGAAAATTATCTTCTTATAGAATATCAGTCAAAATTACTCTTAATTATGATATTCTTCTCTTTTTCTGATTCTATTATGATTCGATTCAATACAGTCAAATATGTTTTACAAGCGTGAATTATCTCAAAATTCTCTTCATTAAATTTCATACATGTAACTGTCATGATTTGTTTTTCATTTATTTTTGATTGATTGTTTAACTTCCGTTTGTGGTTAACGATTTCCAAAAAAATTGATGCGTTTCTTTTTATTTCAACGAATAATTCTTCTTTGGATTGCAACTTACCATTTATCATCTTTGGTAAAATTTCTTGATATATGTCATTGACATATTGTTCTTTTGGCCTCAACATGATCTGAATTCTTGGAATTTCTTTTCCTTTTTCTTGTAATTTTATTAAATTTAACATGAAATCAGGATACACAGATTGATGTTCATCATGAAATTTTTTATCAAACCAGTCTGAAAACTTAATAGCTTTTTTATCTTGTTTTGATACTGCTTGATATCTAAATTTATTTTTGGTATCAACCCCAAACAATCCAAATTCATTACTTTTTTCTTCAAAAATTACATCACAAATTTTACTTGCATATTTTAGAAATAGTTTCAAAAAATATTTAACGTAATGTGGATCTGGTTCAAAATTCTCAATCTGAAATAGATTAGATTTACATTCTTTAATTAATTCATCAATTTTCATTACTTCTAAATAGGACTATGCAAATTTTGATTTTTTCTTTAATGTCAGAGCTAATTCTTTAAAAATCTCATTTACACTGACGTCTACCAAGTTTATTGTAGCATTTTCAATAACTATCTGCTTTTCAAATTTTTCTTTTAGTGCA
>JAGQHF010000020.1 GCA_020431985.1 Nitrosarchaeum sp.
ACCGATTAAAATTAGCATCAGCGCCTTTTACGTCAATTTTATTTGCGACTATAAGAGTAGGCTTGGATATTTTTCGCAAATATGAAGCAAACTTTTTGCTATCTATCATATCAAAGTCATCAAAGTTTTTTTCCGCAAGTCCGGTCATAATCAGGGTTTTTTTTACATGGACTTTGTTCACTCCAATTCCACGGTATAGATCCGTTAATGCATCAACTAGATCAGAATCGGTTTTGATGGTTTTTGATGTTTTTTCCCTATTTCCTTCAAATATCTTCTGATACCACATGATTAATTCTTCTTCAATATCTGCAAAATCAGATATTGGATCACCTGCCCCAGTTTCAGTTATTTTCCCAGTAGAATCAATTCCACCTGAGGCATCAACTACATGTAACAAAGCATCGGATTGTGCAGCGATGGAGAGAAATTGATTTCCCAATCCTTTTCCCTTCCAGGCGTCTTTGATTAGTCCGGGAAGATCAATTAGTTCAATCGGAATATAACGCCAACCATCCACACATCTTGAGTTATTGGGGTTGTCAGTTATTTTGAATTCAGGATGGACACAAAGGGTTATGGCATTAGCTGTTCCAGATACAGGTTTTTTTGTGGTAAACGGGTATGATGAAATTTCAGCAGAAGATAATGTAGCAGCATTAAAAAAAGTTGTTTTTCCCGTGTTTGTTTTGCCAATTAATCCTATTCTGATGGGCATGAACTATTAGTGACTTCAGATTATTTATCTCTGCCTAGATTCGCTGTTGTTTTTTAGATTCTGAAAACCTTGGGTAAGTTCCTTAAGATACCAATCAATTTCATTGAGATCATCCTTTGTCAAAGTACCGTTCCAATTTTCTAGCAACGTGTTTGAAATTTCCGCGCAGCTAGAAAGAAGCCTCCAAAAAGGATGATGCTCGGCAGTTGTAAAGGCAATCTCCAAAACATCACTTAGTCCATTTTGTGCTCTCGATAGTGCAGTAGACTTCTCCCCGTAAATTTTGATAATGTCATTTTGAGGGTCTTTTTCGATCTTTAATGAAACATTATTTTTTACATGTCTATCGGAAATGTTGGTTAGCTCATCATAGAAACTCTCAAAGTTTGTCATCTTAGAACAATCTCTGGTGTTCAGCTAACATGCATCGGTTATAGACTACTTGAATCCCCGCTTTTCTTGCAAGGTCTTCTGCTTCAGGGTTGTGTATTCCTTCTTGTAACCATATCACTTTTGGTTTTTTCTTTATAGCCTCAACAATCACAGGCAGGACTTGATCTGAGGGTCTAAAGATATCTACTATGTCAACATGACCATCAATATCAGAGACAGTATCATAGCATTTCTTACCCAAAATTGTATCAGTGGTGGGATTGATTGGGATTATATCATAGCCGTTATCAGAGAGATATTTTGGGACATAGTGGGCTGCTTTGTTTTGGTTTTTTGACATACCTACAACAGCTACCTGTTTTAATGATAGAATTTTCTTGATTTCATCATCAGTGTAAGAATCGCGTTCCATGAATGGTGACATATTTAGAAGAATATAATTTTTGGATTTTAAAGTGGTCAGGGATTAGATAAATACAATAATACTCTGACATGCTACCAGCAATACATGACCAAATCCATTTTAGTTACAGGGGCAACAGGATTCATCGGTACGCGTCTTGTGGAGAACCTTTTGCATAAAAACCACATGGTGACGTCACTTGTAAGAAAAGAAAAATCTGCTCACCCAGATTCAAAGACAGTAGTGGGAGACATAAACAACAAGATAGATTTTGGAGACATTCAGTATGATTGCGTTTACCATTTGGCATCACACACACCGCTTGAAAAAAAAAAAAAAATTCTGTACAAAGTAAATCTAGAGGGAACAAAAAAGCTGTTTGAAAGCGTAAAAGAAAACACCAAATCAATTTTGTACGTATCTGGTCTTGGAGTGTATGGAGATGTCGGTGGAAAGGCAGTAGATGAAACCTGGCCATATAATCCAGATACAGAGTTTGTAAAGATAAGATTGGAGGCTCAGGAATACTTGGAAAAGTCATCCAAGGAGATTGGGATAAAGTTTGCAGTTGCACATTTTGGGGACGTATATGGTGCTGGTGGATGGTTCCAGAATTTTTTGGTACAGAGGCTTTTAAAAAATACCTTCAGAATGCCAAAAGGGGGTGAGTATTACAAGGGATTTGTCCATGTTGAGGATGCAGTAGGAAGTTTAATCACCATGTTGGAAAAAAATCTACTCGAAGAAAAATACATTGTGGTTGACTCTTTACCTACGACATTTAGAGATTTTGTAAACTATACTGCAGATATGATTGGAATCAAACATCCAGGAAACGTGCCAGTGTTTTTAGCAAAGGCAGTGTTAGGAGGAGATTTAATTAAACTGTTAACCACATCAATGAAGCCATCCAACAAAAAGATATCAGAACATTATGAATTCAAATTCCCCTCATACAAAGAAGGAATACTCAACACAATTACAGAATTACGACAGAAAAAATTTCTCAAATAGCATACTATTTTAGTGACACATGAAGATTAGAATCACAATGGATGACGAGCCTAAAGACGTAATAGTTCTTGGAGCGATAAAGAATGGAAACAGAAAATTTGACAAAATTCAAAAAATAGCAAAAATTGACGGAGGTGAACTCAACTCAATTCTGGAAAAACTTGAAGAAAGAGGATTGATAAACGTTGAAGAAAAGAAAGGCTGGCTAGGAAAGAAAATTGAGATAACCGTAACGGAAAAGGGCACACGTGAGGTAGAAGAGAGAGTGCATGAATTGCAGGAAAAGTGGAATCAAATGTCTGCATTGTACAAAACAGGAGATAAGCAAAAGCTTCAGCAATACATGGACGACAATAGATCTTTTCTTCCAATGATGATGTTTTTTGGCGTTATGGACATCATGATGTTTTCAATGATGTTTAGCATGATGGGAATGGCGATGTCTGATTATGTACCTGCCGAGAGCATTCCTGATGGATTAGAAGGAGGAGAAGGAATGGATGGAGGAGACATGGGAGACGGAGGCTTTGACATAGATATTGGTTTTTAGAACAAGTTTGTATTTTATAATCGATCCAAAAATCATGAGTAGTTGATTTACAGTTCTTTTAACAATCCAGGTTTGATCAAGGTACTATATTTTTTAAAATCACATAATACCGAATATTTGTCAGGTCAAGACTTGAGTGATGTTTTAAAAATAAGTAGGGTTGCGGTCTGGAAGCATATAAAAAAAATCAAGCAGTTAGGATACAAAATTGAGATAAACAGGAAACTAGGGTACAGATTAGAGGCAGACTCAGATAAACTGCTTCCATGGGAGATAACAGAAGGGCTGAGAACGACATTAATTGGGAAAAAAGCATATTATTTTGAGTCCATTGACTCAACCCAAAATCAGGCATTATCCATGTCATTTGACAGAGAGAATAATGGAGCCATAGTAATTGCCGAAAAACAGACCAGCGGCAGAGGCAGAACTGGAAGAAAGTGGGAGTCACCTGAGGGCGGAATATGGTTTTCAATAATATTGCATCCAAGATTTGACATTTCGGTGACAACTTTGTTTCCCCTGGCTGCGGCCTTGGCATTATCTTATGCAATAGAGAAGACTCTGAAAATAAAAACAGAGATGAAATGGCCAAACGATGTAACAATCAAAGGCAAAAAGGTGGCAGGAATACTGGTAGACGCATCGCTGGAATCAAACAAAATTGAAGAGCTCGTATTAGGTGTTGGAATAAATTTTGCCGTAGATACAAAGAATATTGAAAAATCATTGAAAAAAAACCCTCATTTTTATGGGATAGAGTCATTGGTGAAAAAAAATAACACATGTAAGCCAAAGAAAATACTGCAGGCATTTCTGATGGAACTAGAAGAAATCTATTTTATGCTCGAATCAGGAAACATCAAAAAAATAGTGACAGAATGGACAAGAAGATCAATCACCATAGGCAAAGAGGTAAGAATTGACATCGAGAAAGGCATGGTTAGTGGCAAAGCCATCAGAATTGATAACGATGGAGCATTGGTGGTATTAGAAAACAATAGACAAAAAAGAGTTATTGCAGGAGATGTAATTCACAAATAAAATTACTTTGAGGACTTCCTGGATTTTGGAGGGTTTTTTTTAGTTTTTGTCTCTGAAACCATAGATGATTGTTCTTTTAGAATAGATGTCAATTCTTTTTGAATATCTAAAACTGTTGAAAGCATTGCTTCGAGTGATTTAGTGTATTGGTCATATACGGATAGCAGTTCATTCTTTTTTGCATTTGACTCAGAGAGACATTCGTTAGCCCTTAGCAGATTAGCAGATGAAATTAATTCAGGTAGCTCCTCAACTGGTTTGTCAATTTTGCTTAGTTCAGACTGTAATTGGTGTATTTTTCTGCGTAATGAGAAAGTTTCGTTATCTAATCCCGGCACTGTCATCTATGTTCAAATATTTTCATGTAGATTAAAGATTTGCTAAAAACATTCAGATGATCTCAGATACACAAAATATACGAGTAAAACCAATACCAGGCATTACCAAACCATTGTAATATCTTGAGGACATTATCTCAGATATTCTAAATATTTAGAATAAGCATTAGCTTAACCTACACACTATTAACCTTAAGAAATTATGTAAAACGGATAATAAGCTAAATATGGTATTCGTGATGATTATGCTCAAAAATTCTATGATTTCAGGACCAAAATGTCCAGCATGCGGAGACAAAAAGATAGTTACAGATGAGAATACAGGAGAAATGTTTTGTGGAAAATGTGGATTGGTGGTAACAGATAAGATTGCAGACACGGGTGCTGAATGGCGTTCTTTTGCAAGTGATGATTCAAACAGGACCAGAGTAGGTGCAGGCACTTCATTGACAATGCACGACATGGGTTTGTCGACAGTTATTGGCCCAGCAAACAAAGATTCAACTGGAAAACCTCTTTCTGCAAGCGTAAAGAGTTCAATTGAAAGATTGAGAACATGGGACAGTCGAACACAAGCCCATTCTTCTGCAGACAGGAATCTCAGGCAGGCATTAAACGAGATGGATAAGCTAAAAGACAAATTAGCTCTAACTGATGCGGTAGTTGAAAAAGCCGCGTATATTTATCGAAAGGCGATGGAGAAAAAATTAGTGCGAGGTCGTTCTATTCAAGGCCTTGTTGCAGCATGTTTGTATGCATCATGCAGAAACACAGAAACCCCGAGAACTCTTGACGATATCGCAAAAGGAATCAACATAAGAAGAAAAGACGTAGCAAGATGTTATAGACTTATTTTTAGAGAGCTAGAATTGAAGATGCCAGTAGTTGATCCAGTCAAAGGAGTTTCAAGAATTGCAAGTATTGCAGATTTGAGTGAAAAAAGCAAGAGAAAGGCCATAGCAATTTTAGACCAAGCAAAGAAAATCGGAATGGTTGCAGGAAAAGACCCAATGGGAATAGCAGCAGCGGCACTATATTTGGCATGTATTAGTACCGGAGAAGTGAAATCACAGAAAGATATTTCGATTGCATCAGGAGTAACAGAGGTCACCATTAGAAACAGATGTGCTGGTCTTCGAAAGATGCTTCAGAATTAATCGACTACATCATGATCCATATTTTTTGAATCTTTGAAATTCTAATTTGTCCCATGGATAAACAATGTATTCAGTTCCTTGTGTTTTTTGAGCAAAGAGTAATTGTTTTGGATATTTTTTGCC
>JAGQHF010000129.1 GCA_020431985.1 Nitrosarchaeum sp.
ACGAGTTCTTGACTCATGGTTAGGATACTGCATTCAATGTTATAGGAATAGTTTGTATTTTGTGGCATGCCTTGTCTGTATTAGGCAAGCCGCATCATACGAGCAATAATTACATAATATTTTACATAATAGTGTGTGGCCAAAATGTATTGATGCATGACATGTCCTGAAGGTACCTTCGAACCCGGGCGGTAACATACAATACATTTTCCGCATGTAAAAAATTGAAGATTCATGCAAGTTTTTTAAAATAAAAAATTGATTAGCATCCTCAATCATTTTGTTCAATTGTCCCATTTTCATCTTTTACAGCAATAAGGTATTACTCGGAATATTTTATGATACAACAAAATGTTCGTTTTTTTGAATACAAAACTGTAGTTACTTGATACATTTAAGACAAAATAACGAGATTCTGCTTGTGGATGAAGATAAAAAAGTCTGAAAAATTAGCTTTCTTTCATAGCAATCAAGGTTTTCAGACCTGACTGAGCAGACTTTATCTGCTGTTCAAGAAGATCTGCCTTCATAGTAAGCTGCTGAACTTTTTCATTTTCACCTAATTGTTTGTATCCGTTTATCTGCTGATTCACTTGTGCTAGGTTGTTCTTTAGACCGTGAATCTTTGCATTGAATGAGGAAATCAGATTATCTATTGCATCCTTTTGGAACAGAGTCAGCGATACGTGTCCAGATTCTGATAAGACTGTTGCTCCATATTTGGCACAGTCACTATAATGCACACTATCAAGATCAATTGGTACTGGAACGGTATCAATGTCTGACACTACAAGTGCACCTGCTATGCCTCTGCTGTATTTGTTAAAGCAATAATCAAATGTCACACTATCTGTATTCTTCTTGACATTAGTTACTACAATATTCTTTATTCCGTTTCTGTCAATCTCATCTTGAGAATATGCCAATGCCTTTGGCAACAGAATCATTGCAAAAAGTATTACAATTATGATAATGCCAAGCACAAAATCAGAAGATTTTACAAACTTAGATGTGGGAATCAATATCTTTGTTTTCATCTCATCAGCATTGTGAGGAATCCTCTTCTCAACATCTTTTATGATTTCATAAACCGTCATCTTTGATTCACCTCCATAAGATATCATTTTTGAAAACAGACAAGAACTTACTATGCATTACATGTGTATTTTCTTCCTGTCTGTTTCCTCTATATTTTGGGTTTTTACCTCCGCGATAATATACACAATGTAACAATTAAGACATGCAAGAATTGTGTTGATGCTACATGAGATCATCTGGTTTTTTA
>JAGQHF010000130.1 GCA_020431985.1 Nitrosarchaeum sp.
GAATCAAAGGATGAAGACAACTCTCCAATCTCGTCATTGGTTTGAATGTTTGTCTGTACGTCAAAGTTACCTTTTGAAATCTCATTTGTAGCTTTTCTTAGTTTCTGTATTGGTTGAGACAGTCTTCTTGACAGGATAAATGTTGTAATACTTGCTGCTACCATGATGGCTCCTCCTATTATCATAATTTTCTGTTGTAGTTCATAAATCGGTTCAAGAACAACGCTTTCGTTTACTTCTGTGATTAGCACAAATCCCAAGTCTTTTTGACAGTGGGATACACCAAAAATATCCACTCCCCTATAATCCTGATATGTCATTCCGTTTATGTTAATGCCATTCTCAAAGCATTGAATCACAGGTTCGGTGTCAACTTTCTGCTTGAAAGGTGCATCATCGATGAAAATTGATTCCGATATCATGACGTGGTCTTTGTTCACTAGGTATACTTCACCCGTCTCCTGCAGTCCAAATCTGTTAAGAAGTATGCTATCAAAAACCGACGTAGGGGTGGTGGCAATAATCGTGCCAAGCACTGATTTTGTTTCACCCATTATCGGGACTGTTATTTTTAGTAGTCTTTCCTTATTCTTGTCTTGCATGAACTTTATGCTTGTTTTTGTATTTCCCAATTCAGAGGGAGATACCCTTTCTGCAAATTCCTCATTGAGTGAATAAATAGGCGTTCCAATACGATTGACGATTTTCAGATCCTTCAGACCTGCACTAAACTCATTTAATTGAAACGACTTTACTTCCATTTCTAAAGCACGCTTGTCTTCCTCAGCAAATTCCCCAATTGTATCAAAGTTGAATCCTGCAGTGTTTAGCATAAAATCCTTCATCGTGTCTTTTGATGCAAGCAATTCAATGCCTTCTACTCTTTGCTTGATTATGGATGATACTGTGGAACCACGTTCTTCGGATTCATCAGATAATGTCTGTTCTACATTGGTTTTTAAAATAGAGTCAGTTAGATTAAACGCTAAAGCAGTAGTGACGGCAATTGAAACAAGTGAGATTGCTAAAACCAGAAAGATGAGCTTTGTGCCAATACTGAGAAAAGATGTTGTCAATTAGTTGAGTTGCTTTAATGACATATTTAACAGTACGTTGTTTTTTATTCTTGTTTTGATACTTGTACCAACTTATTTCTTGAAATACACGTAGAGTTATTTGCTAATTTATTGAGCCATTACATAATCTTTCATAGCTTGACAATGCTCCGTCATGAACTCATCTAGGTTGTTTAGTCTTCCAATCCACTGAGATGTCGTAATTTCAACGCATTTTTCAACTGCTTTGTCTGGTCCTGCCATCTCTATTGCGTCTTTGACATTATTCATCACATCCAGTGTAAACTCTTTGTTTTGTTTGATATGGTCCTTTGTCGCAAGGATTCCTGTATGCCCTGAGATAAATACATCAAAATCAAAGTCATTTATCAGAATGTCATGTGTCATCAGATACTGGTCCATTAGGATTTCCGCCAGAAATGCAGGTACCCATTGCACTAGCTGAGACAATTCCGGGGATTTTGTTGGTTGCAGGTGTACTGACTAGGATCTCTGCATCGATGGTTTCTGTAATTATGATGGGAGCAATATTTTACGTAAAACAGACATCAAATCTTACAGGAGACAGTGGATATGAGATAGATTTGATTCTGTTAGCAGTATCGCTTGTTCTAATAGTTGCTGGACCTGGAAAAGTATCTATCTCGCATATTGCAAAAAAAATTCCGAGATTCTTACACTAGGCTCCAACCTAAAACAATCAGAAATTTTGTTACTTGGAGTACTTATTTCAAATACCATGGTCTTAATTCTAGCCAATCAATCTCAGTAATCATGTCTTCTTTCTTTTTAACTATGGCAAATATGGAACGATATTGTTCATACATTTCAGATTCCTCTTCTTTTGAGAGCACATTGGTCTCTGCATCATCAAAGAACTTGTTTTCCTTGTTGAGATGGTCATTGAGAAATACCGCATATGTCTTGAGGTATCTTGTGATGTTTTCCCATGCATCTTCTCCATTCTTTAATCTTTTAAGATGGTGGGAAATTTTCCTTGCAACCCTTCTTCCAAATTCATGTTCTACAAGAAATTTATGAATTTCCTCTTTTAGTGAATCATGACTTGAAACGCATGGAAAATATGAATCCTCTTCTCTAGAGTGATGAATTGTATCAATAAACTCTGAAATTATTATTGTCATTTTTGTTATATCAGATAATGGGATTTTTTCGCCTTTTTCTAGTTCTTCAATGCATTTGAAGAGGATTTTTTCAAGACGCCTTACCTGAACATGGTCTGCTCGAAGCTCTTCAGTCGCACTCATTTTCATTCTCCAATTATTTTGAGTCTAAAAACTCTCTGAGAATCTCAGATGCTCCTGAAGTGTCACATGCATCCAATCTGTCAAGCAGATATGAATCATTTTCAATCTGCTTTATTTTCTCTTTGAGCTGACGATATTTTTCAGCATCTTCTTGATCTCTTACTATTTGTTCCAAATCCTCAGATGTTATCTTGTTATCCTGTATTCTTGCTTGCCATTCATCTCTAGTCAATTTCACAAGAGCCAGAGATATTCCAAACTATTTAAAATCTCAACATGAGTTCCAGCCATGAATTCCAACCATCTTTCAGATTTCTTTTGGATCTTATCCATTGCCTTGAATCTGTGCTTTGCAATCTTGAGTGTCTTTATAATTTTGACTTTAGAAAATACTGGAATCAGGATCACCATACGACACCGAGTCAATACTTTTAGAGATGTTTTCCAGTTTCTTACATATCATGATTTTTCAAGAAATTATACATCATATTTCTTTGATACCTTTGTGATGA
>JAGQHF010000131.1 GCA_020431985.1 Nitrosarchaeum sp.
ATGGAACCTAAAATGTGATAATGAATTAAAGCGAGAGAGTTCGAAGGGTTTTAGAATGTTAGAAAAATTAATCATTGCTGCAATATATCAAAATCAAATTACAAAGGAACCAGTGGTAGATTTGATTCGAAACAAGAGTGGATTGACAGAGAGTGTAATTAATGCAAAAATTGATGAGATGACAGCAGCCCACCTAATAAGCAAAGACGGATCTGCATTGACCGAGCTTGGGAGGAGTACAATCAAAGTAGTTTTAGCAGGAGGAGTATTTGACATAATTCATCCAGGGCATATATACACTCTCAACGCAGCACGTATGCTGGGAGATGTATTAGTAGTGGTAGTAGCTACAGACAACACAGCGATAAAAATGAAAAAAAGAAAACCACTTCACAGCCAGGAACAGCGCAAAGAGCTTGTCAACTCACTCAAAATGGTAGACTTTTGTCTTGTTGGTCAAGAAGATGACATATTCAAAACAGTTAATCATGTAAGACCCGAGGTTATTGCTTTGGGGTACGATCAAGTCCATCAAGAAAAGTTCATCAAGGATGGATGCAGGAGAATCCAGCTAGATGCAGAAATAGCTAGGTTACAATCACCCATCCCAGATAGCTCAAGCTCAAAAATTCAGAAAGAGTACGGAGATTCTATTCATGGCATATAGAATATCAACATTGTTTTGTTGTTAGAATATGACATTTAGCCTTGTGATGAATAGTATTGATTATATCATCATAATGGGTAGATTCAGTAGACGAAAGTTTGGGATAATCAACAATTAGTAATTCAACTTCGTGTTCTGTGACATACTCTATAACCCAATGTGCAATAGAATCTGTCAAGGCAAACTGGGTTTTTATTGGGACTCCCTCTTTTTTGGCTATTTTTTCCCATTTCACAAGTTCTGATTTAATCTTGTTTTTTCTATCTTGAAGTGCTTGTTTGTCAGATTTGGTTTCAAAAAAATGAAACATTGGGGGTTGTTGATAAAAACATTCTACAACAGAAAGAGGACATTGTAGATTTCGAGCCATTTGTAGACCTAGTTCAAAGGATTTTTTGTCATGAGTAGGAGTTATTATGGCCACAGTAATTTGCTTGAACATTCGTATTGATGTATGTACTAATCATTAATCACTTTTTGGGTTTATGGGATCGGTATAGATATTGTAACTTTTGTACCATCCTTTAATTTTGCTGATTTTCGAATACAATCTTTTGAGATAAGTTCTATGATGGATTTATCGTGATGTGTCCGTTCAAGAATGATTAGTTGACAATCAATGGATTGATTGAGTTTAGCTTGGAAGCATTTTACCCAACCGTAGGTTCTTTTTCCATCGGAGAATCGTTGTATTAGAACTCCATCCATTCTATCCAATTGGTTTACGGTAGCCTGATGTGTCTTGTTATCTATTTTTACATTAAGTGTTCCAGGAAATGGCACATAGCCAATTTTGGATTTGAATTGTTTTGTGTATCCTTTTAGAGACATATAATATGCTCCTTCACCCATTCCAGACACTAGAGTGCCTTGGATTTGTACATATGATAATGATGAATCAATACTCTGTTGCAATATTGTTGAGAGATTTACCAATTCAGAAAAACCTTTTGACGTAATCTTAACGGAAACATTTCTTCCATCCATGATTCTTTCTATAAAGTGATTATTTTCAAGTTCTAAAAGATGCTTTGATGCTGCCTGTTGTGATTTTTTTATGTTATGCCCCAAAGCAGCAGTTGTGATTGGAACGAAATTATGCTTTGCCCCTTTTGATAGAAGATAAGTAAGAGTTAGGATGTGCTGAATTTTTAGTTCAGTCATCTAAATTCTTATGCCACACCCAAGTCACTGAATGTTTTAAGAGTTAAGCCATCAGAGTTTGACAATTTTGCCACTCTGTGTCCAATAACACATTCAATTCCCGCATTTTTTGCACCTTCTAGCAATCGTTGGGTGATAATGCCATCAAGCAAGAGATATTTTATTCCAGATTGTGTGGATAACTTGCTGACTACCTCACTTATCGGCACCTTGAAAATCTCTTTTTGAGATTCGTCAAGTGCAATCGCTTCTAATGTTTCATTCAGGTCTGGAAATATCTTAGATGCCATATCGGCAATAGGTTTATCGTCATCATTTTTGAGTGTGGGAGGCACGCTACCTGTTTTTATTTCTTCAGCAATTGGGCGGAGTATTTCATCAATTCTTTCAGGAGTGAGTTCTTCAACTTCAATACCTACATCTGCCCTTAGTTCATAATCTATTGGAACTACAGACTTTAGTTCTTTAAGGATAAATCCGCCTGCCCTGTCACCGTCAGTGAATGCAACGATTTTGTCTTTTGATGAGCATAGATCCTTTATAGACTCATCAATTTTTGCTCCTTCTATTGCAATTGCATTGTCATATCCAGCTCTAAGAAGATTAATTACATCAGCTCTACCTTCCACCAAGATAATCCATTTCGAATCAAATACGCCGGAACTACAAGTTAGTTTGGATGCACCATATGTTGCAAGTTTTCCAGAATCACCGGCATGAACATCTTTTAGCATGCTTTCACCCTCACTGACTGTTTTAGTGGCCCAACGTTGCTTGATTTCTTTTGCCCGTCTTACAATATCATCCTTTTTCGCTGCTCTGACATCATCAATTGATTCTAACCGAAAAGAACAATCAAACGGGCCGACTTTATCAATACTCTCTATGCCGGCTGCAATTAATGCGCAGGTATCAATATCAGTACTCATTGGAATTAGGGCATCGCCTGAGGTGGTGTTGGCCGTAGATTTTGAATTGACTTCTATACGTCCTACCTTGGAAACCCGTTGCAGTTCATTTAGATTCATCTCTGGCCCCAACAGTCCTTCTGTTTGGCCAAAGATTGCTCCAATTATGTCTGCTCTTTCAACGAGCCCATCAACTTCAAAGGAAAGCTTAACATGATATTTGACAATTCCTGATTGAGGCATAAATTATTCATCTC
>JAGQHF010000132.1 GCA_020431985.1 Nitrosarchaeum sp.
CAAAAGCACATGAGGTAGACTTGATAGTCATGAGCAAGTCATCGACGATAAATCCTGAAAAAATATATCATGAGAGTACGGTCAACTATGTTTATCGCAATGTGAGTTGCCCGATGTTTAATTTATGAAAAGTTGTTAATAATTCAACAATCAGAGACACTTCATGTTCACTCATGCAAGATAAGAAAATTACGTGAAAGCAACAGTTTAGGTTCTTGTTGTATTTATTTAAATTTGAAATCATATACACTAAGGTATGGATGATCAGTTCAATTTTGAAACTATTTTGGTTCCTTACAATGCAACAATAGGGGCAGAAAGAGGTTTGAGAGCTGCAATTGAGCTTGCAAAAAAAATTGATGCGCAGATCATTTTATTGACATGTGTTGAAAATCAGTCAATAATGACATTTTTTAGCAAACAAACCAAATCAGAGAAATTTGATCAAGAGAAAAAGATCATTGAAAAGGAACTCAAAAAGATCTCATCAGATATTATGGAATTGAACAAGCCAATAAAGCAAGTTATCTTAGAATCGTCTTTTGCACCACATACCATTGTGGAGTATGCTGAAAAAATCAATGCAGGTATGGTGGTAATAGGACAGACCAAACTTATTGTGACTGAAGGAAAATATCATGAAAGTATGGCAAACTATCTTTTAAGAGACTTAAAACGTCCTTTGTTTGTAATAAAATAATTTCTAAATTATGGCTTGATGTCTGCTTCCATTTCTGGGTATTGTTCAATAGATTTTATGCATCTGTTCATGTTTTGTGAGTAGCCCTGAGCTCCATAATGTTGATTGTTTCTCAATGCAGTCATGAGCCTAGTGGAATAAAGTTTTAGATCATATTTACAAATGAATCGATTGGGTCTTTGGTTAAAAAACAGTTTTCTAACAAAATACTTGGTAAATTCTGTGCAAGAAACCTTTAACAAGAAATAAAGGATCTAAAAAGAGACAGGTAAATCAAAACATGAGAAAAATTGAGGCTCTTTGCTATGAACCCCAAAGTGAGAGTATAGAATATGTTTTTAAAAAATACAAAATTCCGTTTCATGTAGAGCTTACAATATCTGAAAACGAGAAGATATTGCGATATACCGGCATATGTCCTGACTCAATATCAAGCGCACTGACAAACGAGTTGCACAAGATAATCGATACTCGTACAAAAGAGCTATACATCACTAGTTTATCGATAGAGGCAACACTGTCTGATTACATCTCAAATCTTGAAAAAGAAATAGAGGCAAAAGAAGTCAAGGTAAAAAAGAAAAAGCTAATTGAAGAATATCAGTCATTAATTGAGCCCAATGTAAACTTTAACAAGAATCTCCTGTTCATGATTGTCATTGCAGCTGGCGTTGCCACAGCTGGACTGTTTGCAAACAACGCTTCCCTCGTTATTGGAGCAATGCTGATATCCCCTCTGCTGGGCCCGATTTCGGCTTTTTCATTCAACACTGCAGTTGGAAAAACGAATAAGATGCTCAAGGCATTGGGATCAGGCTCTATTCTTTTGGTCGCAGTGATTGCAACTGGCGCCCTATTAACGGCAGTTGCAATACAGTTTACGGATTTACCTTTGACAAGTGAGATATTGTCTAGGACAGAGGTATCTCCAGTATTTTTGGCAGTTGCAATAGCACTAGGTTTGGCAGGAGGCATCGCAATGTCAACAGACATTCCAGGAATTTTGGTGGGCGTGGCAATTGCAGCAGCCTTGGTCCCTCCAGCAACAGTGGCAGGGATTGGTATTGCACTGTGGGATTTTGAAATATTTTCAAGCGCATTGACGCTTACTGCAGCAAACATAATCGGTTTGGTGCTTGGCATGATGGTGGTATTTTTCATTGGAGGAATATCCCCCAGAAAGTTCTATGAAAAGGAAAAGGCTCACAGACATATGATCATAACGATAACTGTGTTTATTGGTCTTAGTATATTGCTGGGCTTTTTGTCCCTGAAATCCTAAGAAAATTCACATATCCAACAAAATTTTCAATTTGTGTTTTCAATAATTTAAAAAATATTTATCCCAAATTTATGAACAAAAAAATGATAAAAAATATTGGCGGATATGCCTAATTGTTTTCTTTGCCTTCTCTGTGAATCCAGTAATAAGAAATTTTTGCAGGGTTCAACCAGAAGGTCTCAGATGCAGCATCGATCTTTATTGCATCTTTTTTCTCATCAAACTGAGTATTGTGTTTGTGTACTTCAAACTTTTCCCCAGTATCTGTCATGAGCATCAGTTCGCCCATTTCGACCAGAGTATCTTGAATTTGTTTCAATGTTGTCATGTTAATAGATAGAAGCATATCGAATATTATGATTGATACAAATAGAAGCTTAGAATCATAAAACAAGCTTATGTAGTAATATTCGCACCATATCAAAAAATTTTTCTGTAACTTCTGCATAAAACAAATCTAATAAAATATTTTATTTTTAGAACCAGCTTTTCACTTTGCCTGTGACAAATATTCCGGTACTTGCTATTCCTGCACCCATCAATCCAATTGCAATCCAGTATGCATCAGTTGCAAAACTCTCTGTTATTACAATGACCAACCCTATCAAAAATACAATTACTGAAACTAATATTCCTATTACTGATTTTAACATGTATAACTATACGACCAGTGTACAATATAT
This sequence comes from Nitrosarchaeum sp., assembly GCA_020431985.1. Taxonomy (GTDB): domain Archaea; phylum Thermoproteota; class Nitrososphaeria; order Nitrososphaerales; family Nitrosopumilaceae; genus HKST03. The sequence continues at coordinate 2,666 of JAGQHF010000132.1, forward strand.
CACTTGATAATGAAATTAAAATTTCCAAATTTATCATTCATAACAGCAAATGATATCTCAGGTATTGCATTGAAGACTTTAGACAACAAGATTCCAAAAACTGCGAAATTCAACAAAACGATGAGAAAAAAATGGGGCTATTTGGTGGTTATTGTACCTTCCATCCAAGGATGCACCATACAAAAGTAGTCGTACTCAAAAGGTAGATCGAGTTTTATTGAATAGGTATCTCCAGGCATTATCAATCCACTGTCAAATAATCCATCTGGACCATCACGGGGATTACCAGAAGTAACCGTATGTGCAACCACGTCTTCATTTGTCCATATCAC
>JAGQHF010000133.1 GCA_020431985.1 Nitrosarchaeum sp.
AGTTTGAATCTACTGAAAAAGCAAGAGATTTGGCAACAAAGATAGGAATGCTATAATATGGACGCTAAAACTTCAATACCAATAAAGGAGAGACAAGATGGTTAAAGAATTTTCGTATAGAGGAATTACACAATCTGACCTTGAGAACATGTCGTTAGAAAAATTGTTTCAATTATTCAATTCTAGACAAAGGCGTTCACTGACAAGAGGCATCACAGATAGTAAGAGAAAACTAATAGAAGAAATCAAAGCTGCAAAAGCTGGTAAATTAAAAAATCCAATAAAGACTCATTGTAGAGATTTAATTATTTTGCCATACATGGTCGGCATTCCAGTAAATGTATTTTCAGGTAAGGAATTTGTTCCAGTTCACATAACCGCAGAGATGATAGGGCATTTTCTAGGCGAGTACGTAATAACAAACAAGAGAGTATCTCACGGGGCACCAGGTGTAGGTGCGTCAAGGTCAAGTCTCTATGTACCATTGAAGTGATTAACATGGCAAGATTTGGTTACGCGTTTCAAAACTACGATGCAACAAAGCATGTTCGTTCATCATTAAGGGAAAAAAGCATATCTCACAAGCATGCACGTGAAGTTGCAGGTGCAATTAAGGGATTATCAATCGAAAAAGCCAGAGATTACCTCCAAGCGGTAGTTAACAAAGAAAGAGCAATAGCATTTAAGAGATTTAATAATCAAGTAGGGCATAGATCTGACCCAGGAATGATGGCTGGACGTTATCCACAAAAAACAGCAAAGGAGTTTATCAAAATGCTTGACAATTTAGAATCAAATGCAGAATACAAAGGAATGGACTTAGACCGATTAAAAATCGTAAACGCAACAGTTCACAAAGGAGTCATAGTAAAAAGATTTATTCCAAGAGGCATGGGAAGAGCAACACCAAAAAACAACACATTAACGCATGTAGAGCTGGTTGCTCTGGAGGCATAAAATGTCGTCTGTGAAAAACGTGATTAAAGACAACTACAACATGATGCTGCTCAAAGACTATCTACGAGAGGCAATAAAAGAAGCTGGTTTTTCACATGCAGAAATATCAAAAACTCCAACAGGCACAAGAGTTGCACTTCATGTCACAAGACCAGGAATTGTAATAGGCAGAAAGGGTTCCGGAATAAGAGAACTAACAGACAAGTTATCTTCTGACTTTGGGTTAAAAAATCCACAGATTTCAGTGGTCGAAATTGAGAAACCAGAGCTTTCGCCCAGTGTTATGTGTAACAGAATGGCCTCACACATTGAACGAGGCACTGCATTTAGGAGGGCCACAATGTGGACATTGAAACAGATTATGGATAATGGTGCAATGGGAGTTCAGATTACAATATCGGGAAAGCTCAGAGGAGATCGTTCTGCATTTGAAAAACACACCGCAGGAATTTTACCAAGAGCAGGACATCATGCAGAAATTATAGTCGATGAAGACATTGCACATGTTAAAACCCCCATGGGCTTGATTGGAATAAGAATCAGAATTGCAAGAAAGGAAAAATACATACCAGAATTTGAGTTAAGACAAGAAAAACAAAAGAAGGTAAAACAAGTCAAGGATGAAAAAACCGGAAAGATGAGAAACGAGACAGAAGCGGAAAGAAAGGCAAGAACAGAGTCAGAACAGATTGCTTTAGAAGAAGAAAAAATGAAAGAGTTAGAAACTCTTGAAGAAGAAGAGGCGACACTAAAGTGACCAGGTTGAGCATGAAAACAATTCGAGAACTGAACGAAAAAGATCTTAAAGATAAAATCCAAGAGTCACGTAGTGAGCTTGCAAAACTGAAAGTAGATGCTGCAAAAGGTACACTGAGAAAAGAAAGCGGCAAGCTAAAACCACTACGTCACGACATTGCAAGAATGTTGACAAGATTAAATGAGATGAAAAAGAAATGATGACAAGAGAAAATTTGACAGTACATGAATTGGTAGGAATGCAAGCAGAGATAATAGAGTCTTCGAACCGTTCACTAATAGGATTAAATGGGAGAATTGAAGATGAAACAAAATCAATGGTTGCGCTAAATACAGAAAATGGAATGAAATTAATTGCAAAAAAGGACAGTGTGTGGAGATTTGATATTAATCAAGATAAAGTAGTTGTGAATGGTTCAAAAATTGCAAAGAGATCATATGACAGACTGAGGGAGAGCAAATGAGCAGAGATATCGGCCTAAAGGTAAAAGAACCAACAAGAGAATGCACGGACAAACATTGTCCTTTTCATGGAACCCTTGCAGTGAGAGGCAAGCTGTTTGACGGTAAGGTAACAGGCAACAAGGCAAGACAAACCATAACGCTTCAAAAAGAATCCCCTACATATTATAATAAATTTAAAAGATATGCCAGAAGCAAGAGTACCATTCACGCACATGTACCAGAGTGCATAGACGTAGAATCAGGCGACTATGTTCGCACCGCTGAATGTAGGCCCATTTCCAAGTCAGTGTCATTTGTTGTGGTGGAGGTTAGAACATAATGGCAAAGCAGGCAGGTAAAGGAGTAGCAGAATTCCGCCCGTATGTGACTAGATCCATACCAGTTGGTGCAAACATCATCTGTGCCGATAATACAGGTGCAAAGATTCTAGAGATAGTCATGGTACAAAAACACAAGACAAGAGTATCGAGAATTCCCGCAGCAGCTGTAGGCGACTTTTGTAATGTGGTAGTAAAAAAAGGGCCAGCAGAGTTAAGAAAACAGGTTTATGGCGCAGTAATCATTAGACAAAAGTATCCGGTTCGCAGATTAAACGGAGTGCGAGTTTCATTTGAAGACAATGCGGCAGTGTTGATTACACCCGAAGGAGAAGTCAAAGGGACAGATATCAAAGGACCAGTAGCTGCAGAGGCATCTGAAAAATGGCCAAGAGTAGCCAACTTGGCATCCATGGTGGTATAACATGAAACCAAGTAAAATGAGAAACAGTCAGATGCATCGCGCATTGTTTAACGTGAGTAGTAAACAACTTTCCAGTCAACTCTCAAAAGATCTTCAAAAAAAATACAGCAGTAAAAGAGTAAGAGTGATCAAAGGAGATACAGTAAAAATAGTTAGAGGAGAGTTCAAAGGAGTAGACGGAAAAATATCTCGAATATATAATGAAAAAAATAGTGTGGCAGTTGAAGGAATTAAGAAAGAAAAAACAAAAGGAGACAAGTTCGATGTTTACATACACACTTCCAATCTTCTAGTCACTGATCTCAATACAGAAGACAAATTGCGAGTTACAAAAATAGAAGGAAAAACACAGAATAGTAAGAGCACTAATAAGGAATCAAAAAAGGAGGAGAGTGAATAATGGTTAGCATTTCAGGAAGTAAGAAACTCAAAAGGCAGATGGCCCCACAATTTTGGGAGATATCTAGAAAAGACAAGAGGTTTGTAGTCACAGTAAGGCCAGGGCCTCATAAAAAAGCATATGCAATACCAACTGCCGTATTCTTGAGAGACATGCTAAAAATTGTCACAAGTTTGCGAGAAGCAAAGGCATCAATCTATTCAGGTAAAGTCAAAATTGACGGAGTTGTTAGAAAGTCTCTGCATCATGCGATAGGATTGATGGATGTGGTAGAACTGGAGAATACTTCAGATGTTTATCGATTGGTTCCAATGCAAGGGAAACTGCTAAGACCACTAAAAATTAATGAATCAGAAAAAGGAAAGAAGCTAGTCAGAGTGACAAGCAAGACAACAATCAGTAAGGGAAGAATGCAGATTGGATTTCATGACGGCAGATCCATTATTTCAGATATTCAGGTAAGTGTGGGAGACACTTGTCTTATCCAAATACCGGAACAAAAAATTCTTGAAGTAATCAAATTAGAACCAGGTTGTCAAGCTCTGGTCACACGAGGAATAAATGCTGGACAAATAGGGAAAATAGAATCCATTGAAGAAGGAACGTTCATACTTCCAAAAAGAGCAGTTCTTGCACTAGAAGAAAGAAAGATCGAGATTCCCGAAGACGTCATAATGGCCATTGGAAAGGAAAAACCAACAATAACAATAAAGTGATGATAAAATGTCGCAAGTAACAGAATCAACAATGAAGAAAATATCTCTGGAGAAAGTGGTCCTCAATATGGGAGTAGGAAGATCTGGAGAGGCAATTGAAATTGCAAAAAGGGCACTTGACCAGATTTCTGGGAAAAAATCATGTGCACGAAATGCAAAAGAGACCCAAAGAGACTGGGGAGTCAGAAAAGGAGAACCAATAGGTGCAGCAGTAACAATTAGAGGTAATGATGCAAGAGAACTGTTGAAGAGATTGTTTGAGGCCAAAGGCAACATAGCAAATGGGAAGGCATTTGACAATTTTGGAAACTATTCTTTTGGAATAAGAGAGCATATTGACATTCCAGGAGTAAAATACGATCCACAAATTGGAATCCTAGGTTTAGGAATTTCAGTCACGTTAACAAGACCAGGATACAACATCAGGAGGAGAAGTAAACACAAGGCCAGCGTTGGAAAGAAACACATCATTAAAAATCAAGAAGCAAAGGATTATCTAGCAAGAGAGTTTGGAGTGACGATAGCATAATGGCAAAAGACAGATCATACGAATTTACTGGAAGAAAAAAACATGAGTTTGGGAGAGGTTCCAGATGGTGCAAGCGTTGTGGAGACTATACCGCAGTTATTCAAAAATACGATTTGATGATATGCAGAAGATGTTTTAGAGAAGTAGCCGCATCGTTAGGATTTAGGAAGAATCGGTGAGAAAATGCCAGCTACAAACGTTTTAGCAAATTTGTTCAATACGCTTTACAATAACGAAGCTAGAAGAAAAGGCAATTGCACAATACTGCCTACTTCAAAACTAGGAATTGAAGTATTGAAGACACTCCAAAAAGATGGGTACATTGGCGAGTTTGAACACATCGATGACAAGAGAGGCGGTAAATTCAAAATTAAATTATTGGCAAAGATTACAAAATGCGGTGCGATTTCTCCGCGATTCAAGGTAAAAAAAGATCAATACAACAATTGGGAACAGCAGTATCTTCCTGCATACAACAGAGGAATGTTGCTCGTTACAACTAATCAGGGAGTCATGTCACATCATGATGCAATAAACAAGGGACTGGGGGGCCTTTTGATAGGATATGTCTACTAATCAAGATGAAAAATTCCAAGAGAACGTTGAGATTCCACAAGGAGTTACTGTCACTCAAAAGAAACACATGTTGCAGTTTCAGGGGCCTTTAGGTAAAACGTTCAAGAGTTTTAGGAACATTCCAGTAGATATTGAAATCAGAGACAACAAAATACAACTCAAGGTTGAAGGTAGAAGAAAGAGAGATTATTCCATTTTACATACGGCAAGATCAATCATCAGAAATATTTGTGAAGGATTGGTGGAAGGATATACAGTCAAAATGAAGGTTGTTTTTGCACACTTTCCAATCACAGTGAAAGTAGATGGCAAGAACGTATTAATTGAAAACTTTCAAGGCGAACGAGCACCACGAATCACAAAAATTGTTGGAAATACAAAAGTAGTTCCGAAAGGCGAAGACGTCATACTGACAGGCGAGGTCTGGACAGACATTACACAGACAGCAGCAAACATAGAATTACACACAAAAGTAAAAGGCAAAGATCACAGGGTATTTCTTGATGGAATCTATGCCTATGAGAAGAAAAAAGGAATAGAAAAATAAGCAGTTTCGCAAGACATCTTATCCATGACTCTAGATCCTGAATTCTTGAAACAAACATCTGATCTAATTGAGCAGACACTTGAATTATACAAGAATGCCGGAGTATCACCCAGAATAGGTCAAAAATGGAATTGTAAAAATGCAGGTGACTTTCTTTGTGGGTTTTTTGTAGGAGAGATGGTAGGTTCGGCGCTAAGTGCATTCCAGATAACTCAGAAAAGAGAACCGACTGAAACTGAACACATGGAAATAGTTGAACTGGTTGAGAATTACTCAAACGACATTCAGGAGTTCTTTTACAAATTTAACTAAAGGATAAATCATCACCTGTGAGAGATGTGGGAAGTCACGTGCTAAATATGCAGCACGAATGTTGTCGTCATGCGTTTTCAACTCACAAAATTTTTGAGGTTCAATTACAAAATAAAATCAACACATATCAAAAATATGAAACATGAGTCCAGAATTTTGATCATTTAAGATCAGAATTGAACTAGAGGATCAAAACATCATACGATCAAAACGTCACAGATATTCGAATCATAATGCGATTAGTTTATTGAAGTTTGATCGTAACAAGGTTTGTCGATCATTGACTAAGAGTTAAAGAAAATCCATGAGAGTTCATGCTATTCTTATTTGTTAAATGTACCCGTGAGAAAAAACAATACGTCATCTAAGTCATTTTTGGATCCAAAATTTTTCTCAATGAACAGTGCGATCAAAGTAATCAAATACTTTAGAAAAACTGCACTCTGTAAAGAGAATGGACATGAATGGGTTTTCACACTCGGGAAGGGATTTTACATAGGCGATCATTATGTCTGCAAGCAATATGGCAAGATAGAATGGATTGATGAAGAAACAGAATAAGGATTACAATGATTTTGAAACAGATTACATTTTTTGTTCATTAATCCACTCGTTTAATTTTGGTGTTACATGTTTCGTAAGGATTAAATCGACTTGTTATCGGATATCAACTTGTTGCCGCCCTAGCTCAGCGTGGTAGAGCATCCGACTGTTAATCGGACGGTCGTCAGTTCAAGTCTGATGGGCGGCGCCTATTGTTTCTAAACTCGAATTTAGAAATATTGATCGGTTACAACAATTTTGTGCATACTGTTAGACTAGATAGATCTAATAGATGATCGCACATACACAATATGCAGGAGGTTTACATTGGTCAGAACACGAAGGGCCAACAGATATTGTGTTGATTGTGGCGCGCGGTTGGTGTACTATCCGCGACTTTCAAACCCAAAGGCGCCAAACGAGCACAGGGTGCTGGTTTATGCATGTCCAGACTGCACAGAAGACTTTGAAAAGCCCAAAATGTTCTCGATTAGGCGTAATCAGGTTGATGAACCGCTAGAAACAGTGGAGATTGAAATAACACAGCTGCAAAAAAAGTACATGCCCCCAAGTGAATAAGTTTTATTGCCAAATACAAAATCCATAATCAATTGAATCCCGAAAGACCAAGAAGCAACATGTGGTTTTTGTTACCAATTTTTTTAGGATTGATTGGAGGAGTAATTGCCTACTTTGTTTTAAGAGGCGATGATCCAAAAAAAGCAAAAAATTGCCTATACCTTGGAATAGTTTTGGCGATAATCGGGATATTGTTGAATCTTTTTCTCGCATCGCAAATCCCAAGCCTGGAAGACGGCTTTAATGTTAAGATTTGATTGGTTCTTTACAGGTAAATCTTCAATGTTTCTAAACTCGAATTTAGAAACATGCTGAAAACACTGCTAACAGTTCATCAGGCAAATATTGGCCACATCCAAAGTTGACTGTGGCTTTAATGGTTTTATGGTAAGGCTGAACTGTTTATGTTCGTCATATGGGACGTCGAATTGGGTGGTCCAGCTGACAGGTTTGTTTGGCTCTAACCAATCATCAAGCAGGTCTTCAGGCGAAAATGGTCCATACACGGGCTGATGCTTCTGTTTTTTTTCATCAATCAGATAAAACTGGCCACCTGAAATTCTCACTTTTTCATCACTGATGTTTTTGGCGTTAATTCGAATTTTAACAAATGTATTGTCAGGTTTTTTTTCCTTGTTTCCATCATGAGTACCTTCAAGCAGAATCGTGTATTCCACGGGTCCTACTATAACGGGTTCACCTGCATTGGCAGTTAGGTAGTTTGGCTGGTATTGATAATACATGTACATTGCCACTGCCATCGAGATGATTACTGCACCAATAACTATGACGAACCCCATTCTAGCCATACAGAAATAATACAAAAGAAATTGGTATATAGTTGAAGCGACTCAACAAATAAGTTAAGCCCAACAAAAACAATTTCGAATGGGAAGATTCAAACCGCTGAACAAGAAAGACTGTGTCAAAATAGCTGCAATCTTTGGAATAATTGTGGTCCCATTACTGTTTGCATTATCAATTCAATAAGCAATAACAAATGTCAGTAAAAGCATCATGTCTAAATTCAGTCAGCATACTTGACTGTGGAATATGTGGACCTTTTTGATAATTTTGGTTGCCAAATGCAAGATATTTTTCTTTTTTTGGTATTTCTGCAGGGGTTTAGCTTCTAGGCA
>JAGQHF010000134.1 GCA_020431985.1 Nitrosarchaeum sp.
ATCCCATGGTTCATCGAACCACCCATCATCATGTTCATCATGGTATTGTTTCCGCGAATTTCCTGCATCATTGATTGGTGTTGCATCATCATGTTCATCATCTGCTGTCTAAGCTCAGGATCATTCATTATTGAGTTCATCATTGGGCCCATCATCTGAGGGTTGTTTGTCATAGTAGTCATCATTTGATTTGTCATTGTCTGCAAATGTTGAGGATCATTTGTCATTGTGTCATACCAGAGTTTTCCAGTTTGAGGGTTGTTCATCATGCTGTTCATCACACGTTGCATCTGTTCAGGATTATTTGTCATCATATTCATGTCAAAGTTGCCCCATCCTCTTTCTGCCAATCTCAAGTAGCTGTCAGGATTTACACAGGCAGGTATTCCTTGATTGTTCATCATGAGAACTTTACCGTCAGCACATGTGATTTGGTCAGAGTTTGTTCCCATCATCATTTGTTGCCTTGGAGACATCATCATGGTTTGAGCCAAAACTTGCTCAGAAACTAGAGATAAGGAAATCGTAAAAATTGCCACAGTCAAAATTATTGCCATAGGAATAGATTTGGACATAGTTTTACCAGACTTTGTTCTAAATTTAAGTATCATACCAATTTCCAATGTTGATTCCCAACTTTAGTAACGGACAATTAATATAAGAACATATCATTAATTGATGATATGTTAAAACAAAAAGTAGACCAACTCGAACTCAAGGCCAAACTATTTCGTGGATTTGGAGATGTTACTCGTCTGTCTATTTTGGAGGCAATTTTAGAGGAAGAGAAGACGGTTACTGAAATTTCAGAAGAGTTAGACCACAGCCAGTCAAACATCTCAAATCATCTGTCTTGTCTTTCTGAATGTGGCTTGGTAAAGACTCGAAGGGAAGGGAAGAATAGATTCTACAGTCTTGGAGACAGAAGAGTGGCCAAGCTTCTCAAGCAAAGCGATGATATTTTGACAGACATTGCCGAAGGAATCTATTCTTGTGTAAATTACAAAAAATGACGTCATTTTCAAAATAACGCGTGAGGAATTTAATGTCAGACGATGATGACTTGCCAAAAGATCTAGCCCACATTACCCCTGCTTATCGCAAGGCATTGTGGATAGTTGTTTTGCTCAATGTAGGTTATGGGTTGGTAGAAATAATTGGTGGTTTTATTGCAGATTCACAAGCACTCAAAGCAGACGCGCTTGATTTCTTGGGCGATGGTTCTATCACGTTCTTAGGATTGCTGGCAATAGGATGGAGTCTTCGATTGCGTCTCAGAACGGCTTTACTACAAGGAATGTTTCTTGGGGCAATGGGAATAGGAGTACTGGTGTATACAATATATCGTACACAAGTTTTGCAAACTCCCGAAGCTGGATTAATGGGTTATCTTGGATTTGGTGCACTTTTGATAAATGTTATCTCCGTGATTGTACTACTACCACATAGAAAAGGCGATGCCAGTGTGCGTGCCGTATGGCTCTTTAGCCGTAATGATGCGCTTGGCAATATTTTGGTAATAGTCGCAGCAGGATTTGTCTTTTTGACAAGTACATCCTGGCCTGATCTCATAGCAGCTGGTATCATTGCAAGTCTCTTTTTACAATCCTCATGGTCAATTATCAAAGATGCAAGAAATGATCTTAAAAAATCCAATTAAAGATTAATTTTTGTGGTATTGGTGTTTTCAATTATTAGATCTATCTTTTTCTAAATTGGTACAACCATAAAACATTGTCAGCAATTATAACTAATCTGAGATAATTC
>JAGQHF010000135.1 GCA_020431985.1 Nitrosarchaeum sp.
GCGATTACAGCTAAAGATATTATTCTATCTATAATCAAAAACATTGGAACTAATGGTGGTACTGGAACAGTAATCGAATATCGAGGCGAGGGTATTACTGATCTATCAATGGAACAAAGAATGACCATCTGTAACATGTCTATTGAAGCAGGAGCTCGCGCAGGTCTTGTTGCACCTGATGAAAAAACGTATGACTATCTACGAAATAGAAAATATACTCCTAAAAATTATGAATCTCTTGTTGACTATTGGCGCGAGAATCTAGTTACTGACTCGGACGCAAAATTTGAGAAAAGCTACACTCTTCATGTTGAAACTATTGCTCCTCAAGTAAGTTGGGGAACAAATCCTGGGATGACATGTGATGTCACTGATATCGTTCCTTATCCAGATGATTATTCCAATGGTGATGTTAATCAGAAAAAAAGCGCACAAAAAGCATTAGAATACATGGGCCTAAAACCTGGCACCCCTATAACTGACATTAAAGTAGATAGAGTGTTTATTGGATCATGCACAAATGCTAGATTGGAAGACCTTATTGAAGCAGCAAGAGTAGTTAAAGGAAGAAAAATATCCACGTCTGTTCGAGCAATGGTCGTACCTGGTTCACAAATGGTAAAAAAACAGGCTGAAGATCTAGGTTTGGATAAAATTTTCACTGATGCAAATTTTGAATGGAGAGAGTCTGGCTGCAGTATGTGCCTTGGAATGAATCCTGATATTTTGGCCTCTGGAGAAAGATGTGCTAGTACTTCTAATCGAAATTTTGAAGGTAGACAAGGGGTTGGAGGTAGAACTCATCTAGTTAGTCCTGTGATGGCAGCTGCTGCAGCCCTTGAAGGACACTTTGTGGATGTAAGAAAACTTGATTTGAGTTAGACATGAAACCATTTAATAAAATAAGAACAATTGTAACTCCATTAGATAAAATAAATATTGACACTGACCAGATTATTCCAAAACAATTTCTTAAGTTAGTGCAAAAATCTGGTTTTGGAAAATTCTTATTTTACAATTGGAAGTATGATGAAAATAACAATAGAAAAAGTGATTTTGTCCTAAACGATACAAAGTATGAGGATTCAAAAATCCTTGTCACCGGCAATAACTTTGGTTGTGGTTCTAGCCGTGAACATGCTGTTTGGGCATTACAAGATTATGGTTTTTCTGTAATAATTGCTCCTTCTTTTGCTGATATATTCTATAGTAATTGTTTCAAAAACGGTGTGTTGCCTATAATATTAAACGAGCATTATGTGAAAAAATTACAGATGCAAACTACTGCGATAGAAATAGATTTGGAAAATCAGGTTATTATAACTCCTGACGAAAAAATTCCTTTTGAGATTGATGTGCACAAAAAACGAATTCTTCTGGAAGGATTAGATGAAATAGCCCAAACACTACAATTTGAAAAGGAAATATCTGAATATGAAAAGAAAACTACAACCCCATCTGTTTTATGATCTTTTTTACCGTTGTTCTATTTCTCTCTAATGTGACTGGGGATTCAGCATCCAGCCAATCTATATTTCCAATATCGTAGGCACTTATTTTTTTTTCCTTTGATAATGATTGTAGTACATCAAACGATAAATTAATCTCTCTACGTTTTCCTTTTTCTTTTATTCTATTAATTATTTCTATGCCACAAATATAGATACCTAGACATTCTGCCATGGGGAGTGTCACCCTTGGTTTTTCTTGAAATTCTGTAATTATCCCATCATTTACTATTGCAAAACCTGTTTCTTCTTTTCTTTTAGTTCTTGTTGCTATGCATACTATGCTGTTTTTTTCTTTGAATGTATTCTTCATTTTTTTTAGGTCTATTGCGCATAGGTTGTCCACAAACCATAATATGAACTCGGTTTCACTTTTTAGATTTTTTTCTATATGGAGCAAATCTCCGCCAGTTCCCATCTGTGAGTCTTGCACAAATGTGATTTTAGTTCTATTGTGGTGATCATTAAAATAATTCTTGATCTGTCCTCCCAAACCAGTATAGTCCGATATTATGATAATCTCATCGATGAATCTAAACGACTTCAGATAATTTACAATATAATCGACTAATGGTTTTCCATTGATTGGAGTCATTGCTTTAGGAAAATAATCTGTATATGGTCTGCCTCTAGTCCCTTTACCTCCTGCTAATATTACAGCTTTCACAGTCTAACGATATGATTTTTGTTTTCTTCTTCTCGCACCGGGGCCGCCAAATTTCTTTGGTTCTTTTCTTCTTGCATCCCCACTAATCAAATACTTGTCATAATCTGTTATTCTCTTACGTAGGTCTTCTCTCGTTTGTTTAGGAAATGGGTGATCTTTTGGCTCTTTTTTTGATTTTGTCCAGCCAGTTAATGCCCTTGAGATTCCGGTTGCTGTCGCACTTGCTTGGCCCATGTACCCTCCACCTTTGACTCGGACAGAAATGTCTATTTTATCTCTCAGTTCTCCTGTTATTTCCAAAGGTGCAAGCATGACTTCTCTTGCTGTTTCTTGAGGAATCATTTCAATTGGAACGTTGTTGATTCTGATTTTGCCCTGTCCCTTTGTAATGTAGACATGAGCACTTGCGGTCTTTCTAGTCGCAAAATAAATTTCCGTTTTTGGAGTCGTCATTCAGTCCACCCTATTGTCCTTCCAAGTTCTCCCATTGTAGTGTATCTAGACGGAGATCTTTTAATCTTGGCGTTTTCAAATTGAACCTTGTCAAATGCACTAAGTTCTCTTGGAGAGCCGATATATGTTCTAAGTCTTTTATGTGCGGCCAAGCCAGATGGTTTTTTTCTTGGCAACATACCTCTAACCATTTTTTTGACGATGGTGTCTGGCCTTCTTGGATGGTATGGTCCGTGTGTCGGATGAATAATACTTGATATTTCCAAAAATTCTCTATATTCTTTAATTATGTTTGAACGTGTTCCACTAATCATGATTTTTTCACAGTTTACAATTGATACTCTGTTTCCCTTCAATAATAACTTCGCAACCGTTGATGACAGTCTACCTGCAATATGGTCTGTAGCGTCAACTACAATCGGCTTGTCTTGTGAAACAACAATGTCTTGTCTAGCCAAGTAGAACAACTCCTTTCCCGGTTGGATTGCTTTCTATGATCTCTGAATGTGTGATAATTCTTCCACCTTTCTCAAGAATTTTTGTAGCTGCTGTGTTTGAAATCGAAAATGAGTATAGCGTAATTTTGTGAGATATATTACCCGTTCCTAAAACCTTCCCTGGAAACACAACAATATCGTTATCCTTTGTTAATTTATCTATTTTATACAGATTGATATCTCTTCTTGCAACTGATGGTTTTAAAGCAAATCGTGCTAATTTGGCCCAAATGGGGGCATCATTCTTAACAGATGCCTTCTTCAAGTCTCTTGCCATCTTAACAACGCTTAGATTAGTCATGTGAATAATGCGTTTTAAAACCCAAATATAATGTGTATGCTTACTGATCTAACTCATCAATCATTTCTTTGAATTCAACTAGTCTGTTGTTGACCTCTTCAACTCCTGCCAAAATTATCTCTTCTGGTCGGAGTGATCCCGTTGATTCTACGGTCAATACTCTTTCATCTTCCTTATCTGTTTCAGTAAGAACTGACACATTAGATGCATTCCATTTGGCATGCTCACTGCCTCGTCCTAGTCTTGCATAACATTCTATCTTTACCCTTTGACCTGGGGCTAACTGTACAATAGGGATGTTGTCTGAAATGGGTTTTATCGAATCGTCTTCGGAAACCAGTTCTTTTGACAAAATAGTTCTTGTAACATCTGCATCCCCTGAATCAAGTACTAACATAATCCTACAATTTGAACAGCCTGTCTCACTTTTACAATCACATTTGCTTGGCTCGTTAAATCTTGTTAAATCTGTCTTTAAAGGAACCAATGCTAGTCTATGCGCTAAGCCCTCATCTGGTATTACGGATGAATTATCCAAAATATCTACCGTATCTATTGCAAAAATGGGAACTCCGTTAAGACACACTCGTCTTAGGGCATTTGCATACTGCAAAGGCACTCCTTTCAATTTTACAGACATTTTCTTTTCATCTTTGTTAATTACTTCCAGTGAGGACAATTTGAAGAAAATCTTCAAAGTCCACATAAAAATCTAGCTAGTCTGACGTATAGATAAATACCAAACTATCGTATCATATTCTGGAAATGACTGATGTTACTGTTGTCCGATATTCTTTTGAGGGAGAGAAATTTGAAATCTTGGTTAAACCTGATCCAGCTTTGGAGTATAAACTAGGGAAGAAAAAAGACATTTCGTCAGTGCTAGTTTCCGAAGAAATTTACACTGATTCTAATAAAGGAACAAAGCCTTCTACTGAAAAATTATTCAAAGCCTTTAAAACTGAAGATCTGACAGAAATTGCTCAAAAAATTCTTGAGAAAGGTGATCTAAATCTAACAACCGACCAAAGGCGTAAAATGATAGAAGAAAAGAAAAAACAAATCGTCTCATTCATTTCAAAAACATATGTTGACCCTAGAACTCATCTCCCTCATCCTCCGCTACGAATTGAACAGGCAATGAAAGATGCAAGAATTTCAATTGATCCACAACGAACAACTGATGATCAAGTCAAAGATATTGTGGAAAAACTCAGATCAATCATCCCATTGAAATCTGAAAATCTCTCACTTGAAATTATTATTCCAGCACAATATGCTTCGCAATCATATTCCGTGCTAAAATCTGTAGGTTCACTAAAAAAAGAAGAGTGGCAAAATAATGGCTCTTTGAAAGCAATACTTGAAATACCCGCTGCAGCAAGGCCAAACGTGATTGATAGATTAGGGTCTATAACTAAAGGATCAGCTACCATAGAGGTAATGAAGTGATGGAAAATAAGAGAAAATACGTCATACCTGGTGATGTCATCACATCTGGTCCATATAGGCCTGAACAAAACGTAGTTTTAGATGGGAATAAAATAATATCTACTACCATAGGCATATCTGAAATTTATGATGACTCTGTAAAAGTAATTCCACTGACCGGAAAATACATTCCAAAAATCAATGATCTCGTAATTGGGAAAGTCATCTCTCACTCATCTTTATCTTGGGAGTTGGACATTAATTCTTGCTATGTGGGGTTTCTACCAGCGCAGGATGTTTTTGGAAGAGATTTTTCTGCCCATGCTGATGATCTCACTTCTAAATTGAAGTCCGGTGATCTTGTGGCAGCTAGAATTGCTAATTTTGATAGAACACGTGATCCTTTACTGACAATATCTGATAGAGATCTTGGGAAAATTGATTCAGGTGACTTGGTCGAAATATCTCCTAGCAAGGTGCCACGTTTAATCGGTAAAAGAGGAACGATGATTCAAACCATAGAAATGGCCACAAATGCAGCAATAACAATTGGACAAAATGGATGGGTGGTCGTTTCTTGCGATAATCCCGAGGGATTATTAAAGGCTAAAAAAGCAATTCAAATGGTCGATGAGAGAGCACATATAGCAAACTTAACCGATCAGGTAATTGAAATGTTAGAATCAAAAGGTGAAATGTAATGGGTGGACGAGAATCAGAATTAGTATTGCTAGATGAAAATGGAATTAGGTGTGATGGTAGGAAAATTGATGAGCCTAGAAAAATTATGATAAGGGCAGGAGGATTAAAAAACGCAGATGGTTCTGCTTACATTGAGTTTGGAGATAATAAAATACTTGTAGGTGTTTTCGGCCCTCGTGATGTTCATCCTAAACACATGTCAAACACTGACACTGGAATTTTAAGAGTAAGGTATCACATGGAACCTTTTTCTGTGACTGAAAGAAAAAACCCTGCTCCATCAAGACGTGAAATTGAGATTTCTAAAGTCATAAAAGAAGCCCTAGAACCTGCAGTAATGCTGGAAAAATTCCCTAGGACAGCCGTTGATGTTTTTATTGAAGTACTGCAGGCAGATGGCGGAACCCGTTGTGCTGCCCTTTCGGCTGCTTCTGTAGCACTAGCTGATGCAGGCATCCCTATGAGAGATATGGTTGCCGCATGCGCAGCAGGTAAAGTTGCTGACACTATTATTCTTGATGTAAATAATGAAGAAGATCAAGCCGGTCAAGCTGACATGCCAATAGGATACATGCCAAATCTTGAGAAAATAACTTTGCTTCAACTAGATGGTGTGCTTACTCCTGAAGAATACAAGAAATGTGTTGAAACAGGAATCAATGGTTGTAAAATTGTCTATGATTTACAAAAGAAAGCATTACAGGAAAAATATTTTGGTTCTGGAGGAGATCAATGATGGCTGGAGTGATAGACGAACTCAAAAAATCTCAGATCCTTGAATTATTGGCACAAGGAAAACGGATAGACGGTAGAGCATTTGATGAAACAAGAGAATTGATAATTGATACTGATGCAATTCCAAAAGCAAATGGCTCTGCAAGGGTTCGCCTTGGTGACAGCGAAGTTGTATGTGGTGTAAAAATTCAACCAGACAAACCATTTCCTGACATGGGTGATAAAGGAATTTTCATATGTACTGCAGAACTACTCCCACTATCTCATCCCAGTGTAGAAACTGGACCTCCTGGACCTGACGTCATTGAATTGGCAAGAGTAGTTGACAGAGGTATTCGTGAAAGCCATATGATCGATTTATCTCAATTAGTCATTGCCAAGGACAAATCTGTAGTTGGTGTTTTTGCTGATAATGTTGTTGTTGATTATGATGGAAATCTCTTTGATACATGTGCATACGCTGCAACTGCCGCAATCTTATCCTCAAAGACTCCTAAGTGGGACTTAAAAGATGATGTGCCAACCCTTGTGGAGGGACAAGAAATGGATGTCCCGGTAACAACTATTCCTGTTTCCGTGACCATGGGCAAGATTGGAAATCACATAATAGTGGATCCCAATGCTGATGAATGGGATATCATGGATGCTAGGATTACCATAACCACTGACTCAGATGGTAACATATGTGCTCTACAGAAGGGTGGTGATGAAGGATTTAGTCTGGATGAACTTTTGAAATGTGGTGAAATTTCCATAAAAGTAGGTTCACAAATTCGCGAAAAATTAAAACAAGTAAAAGGAGGAAATTAGTAAATGGCAAAAAAGAAGTCTCTGAAAGGTTTAGGCGCAAGGTATGGAATCAAAATTCGAAAGCAATACACTAAGGTTCATTTGACACTGAAAGAAAAACGTATTTGCCCTGAATGTGGCTCTAAGCAATTTACCCGCGATGCTGTCGGAATATGGTCCTGTAAAAAATGCAATTTCAAAATCGCAGGAACTGCATATGATATCAAACTTTGATGTGCAAATCTTCGTTGATGGAAAAGAAAAAACCCAAGCAATTTTTGATGCAATAAACGTGGATAATGAGTACTATCCTGAAAACCCTACAAAAACTACAATGTGTTTGAAAAAAAGGATTGAGATCACCATCACATCTGAACATCTTCCACATATGCGTGCCAATCTAAATTCCACACTAAGATTAATCCAAGCTAGCTATGATTCCATTGAATCGGTAAAGATATAATGAAAATAAGATGAATACATAACATGTCTTCAAATCAGATGCCACCGTGGCTTCAAGAACAACTTGTAAAATTACAGCAATCACAACAAAACCTCCAATCAATAATGACACAAAAACAACATGTTGAATTAGAAAAAGTTGAAACAGAAAAGGCTCTTGAAGAATTAAAAAAAGCTGATGATAACGACTCTGTCTACAAACATGTAGGATCAGTTTTAATTAAATCTAATAAAAAAGAGTTAATCGATGAACTTGAAGAGAAGATAGAAATGGCTAAGACTCGTTCCACCGTACTAGGAAAACAAGAGATAAGAATTAAAGAAACTCTCAAAGAACAAGAGTCAAAAATCTCGGAAATGATGAAAAGTGGTAGCCGTGATACTCAAAACTCTGATTCTAATCCAAGGAAATAGTTATTGTATAATACAAGATATTAGTTAATTCATTAGGGTTTTATTTATTGACGTTAAAGAATCTGAGAATTATTGTTGATGAACGTGAGAGAAAAAGTGGCATTCCTGATCTGTTGAAATCAATCGGTCTTAATCTAGAACTGAAAGTTTTACCTATTGGAGATTACGTAGTAGCTCCTGAAACTATAGTTGAGAGAAAAAGCATTCGTGATTTGATGTCCTCTGTATTTGATGGAAGATTATTTGATCAATGTTCTAGGTTAAAAGAACACTTTCAACACCCTGTAATTCTGATGGAAGGAAATATGGATGAGATAGAGGAAATAGTAGAAAACCCACTGATCTTTTATGGAGCAATCTCAACAGTGGCAATTGATTTTAAAATTCCTATAATTCCTACCCCTAACGCAACACACACTGCTAAACTTCTGGTGTCTATGTGTTCTAGAAAAGATTCTCCAAAAGGACCATATCTTAAAAAAATTAAAAAATCAAATGATTTAGAAAAACAACAGCTTTCTTCACTATGTAGCTTACCCGGTGTGGGTGAAAAATTTGCCATGAGGTTATTGGAAAAGTTTGGAACTCCTCTAAGAGTATTTACCGCAACTACTTCTGAACTCGCAAAGGTTGATGGACTTGGTGAAGCAAGGGCTAAGAAAATTAAAAAAATACTTGAATCTAAAAGTAAGTTTCTAAAGGTATCAAATCAAACCACCCTTCAAGATATGTAATATCAAAAGAAGCTGGTTTATGAAATCACCAAATTTATTTTCTCAGGTTATTGCAAAACTATGTTGAAGATTCTTTTGTAAGTAATTTCCTTTTCAATAAAGTACCGCATACATTACATTCTTTTCCTGATGACTGATTCTTGTGACATCCTGGACAATAATGAATCCATTTTCCTATATCTCTTATACCTTTGGTCATTATCGATGACGTACTTAATCCAATTTGTTGGGCTACATTGATTAATGCAAAATCATCAGTTATGATTTGACCCCTTGTATTGATGCCTAAGGCAATCAATGAGATATCTTGTTTTGACAATTGTGGAAAATCTCCTGTTGATTTTGCGTGGCTAATTGCCGCTTTTGTTGATTCAACATCTGGGTCCATGATCTTCAAACGATTTGTTTCTAATAATGTACCTAAAACATCATGATTTTTTTTTATGTGCTTAATCTCTTCATACACTAGAGATGTTGTATAACAATCCTCATCTGAACTAAATGGAACACCACTATAAAATGCACTTGCATCTAAAATTTTAAAAACCAAGTTTACTCATCTGTCTCAAACCGCGTTTCTTTAATCTGATGAAAACTGCTGGTTTTTTGTATTTTTTGATTATTATTGGTTCGCCAAATCCTGCCGATTTCACAACTTGTGCATCCATCACAATACTACAATCATGTGATGAAATAATTTCTATTTTTTCGTCAGGTACTACAATTGATTCCAATCTATATACGGGTGCAACAGGAGTTATTATTAAAACATCTAGACTTTCATGCAAAATTGGTCCTCCTAGCGAAAATGAATGCCCCGTTGAACCACTTGGAGTTGCAATTATGACTCCATCCATTTTTTGTTTAACCGTGTCATTTTGAAATTTTATCTCAATTTCTGCAGTCTTTGTAAGATTTGTTCTACAAACGTATATTTCATTTAAAGCGGGTGGAAACTCGGTTTCTCCACACGATGCAACTACGCGTGTTCTTTTGTCCAAGAAGAACTTATCTCTTGCAATGTTGTCTATAGCATCGTCAATCTCCTCTATGGTGATTTCAGAAAGGATTCCTCTGTTTCCTCCTACATTGATGGTGAGAATTGGAGTTTCATTAATGAGATTTCTAAATACTCTGAGAGTTGTACCATCTCCGCCTAGAGTCACAACCATGTCTAATTCTATCTCTTTTAATTCTTCAAGTGATTCTAATTTTACTGCTCCTTCTACTTCTATGGGTGAAATTGAATATACTTTAGATTTTCTAGCTAAAAATTTTCTTGCAACATCTCTGGCCGCAGCTTCAGATTCTTTAGAACCTACCTTGCTTACCACTGCAACTCTCTGAATTTTCAAACATTTCCTTTAGAGATTATTGGTTAAAAAACATATTTTCCTTCATTCAAAGTAAAAACAAATAAGTATGAAAACCGATTTGAAGAAAACATGACTTATGCTCATCCTGAAGTTCTGGTTGATACTGAATGGGTATCTAAGAACCCTCCAACAGAAAATAGGAAACTTGTTGAAGTAGACTATGATCCTGTGAATGGATATCAGACTGGTCATATCAAAGGATCTAGTCTGATTTGGTGGAAACGTGATATTAATGACCCCATCACACGTGATATCATAAATAAAAAACAATTTGAGGCATTGATGTCAAAAAATGGAATTACAAAAGATTCAGAAGTAGTGCTATATGGTGATTTTAACAATTGGTTTGCTGCCTTTGTATTTTGGGTTTTCAAGTATTATGGTCATGAAAATCTAAAAATTATGAATGGTGGTAGAAAGAAATGGGAATTGGAAAACCGCGAATATACAACGGATGAACCCGCAATAAAACCTACTACTTACTCTGCACTTCCTCCTGATGAGGGACTACGTGCATACCTCTTTGATGTTCGTCGTGCACTAGGACGAGAAGATACTGTAATGGTTGATGTACGATCTCCTAAAGAATTTACTGGAGAGATCACTGCTCCTCCAGAATATCCTATGGAACATGCTCAACGAGGAGGACATATTCCTGGAGCGAATAACATTCCTTGGGCTACGGCCGTCAATGATGCTGATGGAACTTTCAAAGGGGTTGATGAGTTGAAACAGAACTATGAACCTAAAGGAATCACATCTGATAAAGATGTAATTTGTTATTGTAGAATTGGTGAACGCTCATCCCACAGCTGGTTTGTACTAAAATATCTTTTAGGGTATCCACAAGTACGTAACTATGATGGCTCATGGACAGAGTGGGGCAATATGATAGGAAACCCCGTTGAAAAATAAATGCTTCTAGATCTACCTGTGTTAAAAAAAGGATCCTTTTACTTTATTAAAAATGCAGATCTGAACTTCATCTTGGAGGATAAAACAAAAAGAGGATTAACTGTCAAAGATACTTCTATTGACAATAGGATTGGTGTGACAGCTGATAAAGGTATGATTCATGATATGGATGGAATAGGACATTGGGTTCCTATTAGGTGGTATTTTGATAAAACCGAGTTTGACTTAGATCAAGTTATATCTCATGCTGAAACCATGGAAAAAAAATACACCGAGATGCGTGAACTTACATGCCCTGACGACAGTGACTGATAACCTTTTTAAATAAATTCAAATTAATTCTGTTATATGTCGTTATTGCTTAAAGATCGTGTATGGTCTATGGAAGCACCTACTGCAAAAAGAGGGGTCTATCCATTACATGGCTTTAAGCTGGGTCTTTACAGGCTGCCAATCAAGCTTGAAGATCCCAAAGAAATCAAATCTGTACATGAAGGCTTGAAAAAGGCTTTTGAAATGGATGCGTATGCTGACAGAGTTTTTGCGACATATCGCTGGAAAGAACAAAATATGAAGGATCCAGATGCAAAAGGGTACCAAGAGGTCGAATTATCTGTCACTGTCGAAATTGTTACTGGAGAAGTAGTTGATATCATTTATCAGATTTTTCCTATTGAAAAATTTGGAGATCCAAATTGGGTTAAAGATTATAGAAAGAAGGCTGATCATTTCGCAAAGATGGTCATTGATACCATATTACGCAATACCATACTGGCCGACAAAATGATTTCCTATTTGGCTAAAACTGAAAAACTGGATCATTCTCAAGCAATCAAAAGATTGGAAGAACTAACTCCTTTGGCTAAGATTGTTCTTGGTGCCAAACCCAAACCGACTGAGGCTACGGATGAATCTATTGAAGAAGATGAAGGTGAAATCGAGGTTCCTGATGGTGCAAAACCAGGACCAA
>JAGQHF010000136.1 GCA_020431985.1 Nitrosarchaeum sp.
AATTTTTTTACCACATATGGTGCATTTTTCCTTTGATCCCAAACATCCTCTCTCCTTCTGAATCTATATAAAAAACATTCTAGCATCGTCTTGAATCATGTTAAATAATACTTGTTGATAGGACATCTAGGCAGAAGTCTGGCCAATGTAAACCTCCTGCAAATTTTTACTTGGTTGGACTGCTGCCTTCTAAATCACAGTAAATTGTTTACCAGTTTTTTTATAGCTAAGATTTCATCTTCTTCTTGTCTTATTTTTTTGTCCACCACTCTGATCATTGCTTCATTCCATACATGTTGTGAAAAAAAGTTATGCTTTGTATTTGCCAACTCAATCTCATCATCAACAACTGTATCTTCAAGAAATTTCGTAACAATCACATCTGTCAATTTTAAAATTCTGGAATTTAACTTGAAACTTCGAAAAATTGGCTCCAATTTACGTATATCATTCTTAAAATCTCCTTTTGTTTCAAGAATCTTTTTATGAAGGATTCTAAAGTAAACTCCAACATAAAACAACGTTGCATATCTCTTTGTTTTGTGACCACCCTGTTTTCCGTATTTCAAAGTCTTTTTTGCATATTCTTTAACTAGATATGGATATAACAATATTCTATAGTCGTCTTTGAGATTATCATTGAATATGTCATCATATTTACTGCCTCTGGGAAGAAATTGTGCAGGAGAGCTGTATGCTTCTGTTGGTCTTTGTTCTATCCCTGCAACTAGTGCTTGTATGGCATCCTTTGCAACAATAACTTTTTTGTGGTTATCAGGCAAATAGCAGTTGTATGTGGAGTCTCCATCGTATTCTGCTTGTTTTGATTTAGCCTTTGAGTCAAAAGATCCAGCTTGGATCTCGTAAAAATATCCACAATTTTTTAATTGGGATTTTATGGACTTGTGAAAATCCATTAATGATACAAGATCCTTTCCTCTTACAGAATTTTGCGAGTTTCTGTATTTTGTAATGTTATTCTGCTCTTGTTCATCATCTGCTTTGATTATTGTAACTGTCATCGAACCTTCCATGCTCTTGGTACGTTTGGAATGATCTAGGATAGAATTTGATGTCTGTGCACCATTAACAATTTGTGGGGCATGCAGTTTTATGGCATTTTCTCCAAGCTCTTCGAAATCACTTACTACTATTGTTATCCCGTTATTATAATAGAAAAATTTTGTAGGGTTTGTTTGTAATGTCTCTCTTAATCCTTTGTTTACGGTCGTCTTAAACTGCATCCATTGTCTTATGTTTGATTCAAAAACGTAATCTCTATTTTTACTAACAAAATCGGTTAACTCTCTTAACTTTAAAATTCCTAAAATCGTATTTTCATGTCTAAGCATTCTTTCTAATTTTATACATGATTTTTTTCCAGCTGCAGGTTTTTTTATTCTATCCCACAACCTCTGAATTATTTTCTCAATGTCTATGACTTCTACAATATCCTCTTCATATTCGACTTTTTGATCTGTCACGTAACAACATTTTATCTTTAAATTTTTTTCTTTAATTTTTGTAACTAACTGAGCAAGATCTGGACGCATTTTTGTTACATCTCTCTCAAGTAATCTTTTTACATCATCCTTAAATTTTGAAATTGCTTCAAGGGAGTGCGATGTACCATATTTTGACTGGAACAGTCTAATTGTATTGTCTGAAAAATCCACAGGAAGATATGCGTCAATACCTAGATCATTTGCACCATCAACTATTGCATCAGCTGCATCATCTTCCGTAGCCTCAAAAACTCTTGTCAAAACCCATTGTAGGAAATTATTGCCTTTTTCAACCTCACTTTTTGAATCTTCTGCAAACTCTCTGATACTTCCCTGTATGTTCTCTGAAAATCCTTCTAATGGGGGGCTGGAATTTTTTTGAACTAATAAAGTGCGTGATCCGGGAATATACTCTAATAATCCATTACTATTCTGTGCCAAGTAAATTTCCTAAAATGCTATATATTTAGAGAATTTGGTAATTGTATAATAACTATATTCTATGTGTGGTGCCCTTGAAGAAGAAAATAATATCCATTATCTCTGCTGTGTTTTTTGTAATAGCTGTTTCAATTTTGATCTCTGTTGGTAGTTCCATTCCTGAAACTCCTGAATCTGAAATTCAGTTAGAAGAAAAAGCTGACGTTATTATGCCTACTAAGGTATCTAGACCTGGATGTGAGAAAATTGATCATTGCTATGTCCCATCCATAATTACAATTAACAAAGGCGAGTCAGTAACTTGGAAAAATGAAGATTCTGCATTCCACAGTGTAACCTCGGGATTTTATGATGAACCTACAGAACTATTTGATAGTGGGTATCTTGACCCATACCAAACCTTCTCTTTTATGTTTGAGGCATCTGGAACTTATGATTATTACTGCACTTTACATCCTTGGATGGCAGGCCAAGTTATTGTAAACTGAAGGTACCCGAGGGAGTCGAACCCCCTTGTATAGGCTTTGCAGGCCCACGCATAACCGTTCTGCCAGAGTACCGTTATGAAAAAAACAAAATCAACAATTAACTCTTTAGTTTAGAATTTTCCAAACTGCTTAGATGCTAGTTTGATATCTTCTCCTTTTATCGTCTTTCTACCAGCATGATTGGCCATGTCTACTGCGTTTTTTGCGATATCTTCTGCAACATCCTCTATCACTCTTCTCAATTCATCTGCTGATTCGTCACTTACTCTTTCAGCTCCCGCTTTTTTGAGAATTCTATACATTGCTGAAAGTCCTAATTCTGATGATCTCATCATTATGTTGTTTCAAGATTATGATAAAAGATTGTGAGTGAAAAAATATCACAAAGGAATCGATTTATACAGACCAGTTTAACCGATCAGACAATGACTTGGTATTATGATGCTCATATACATTTGTCTGACCCTTTTTATGCATCAGAATTAGGATTTATAATTTCTCAAATGGAACATATCAAATTAAAAGCATGTTGTGTTTCTACAAATATTTCTGATTCAAAGAATACTTTGAAACTAGCACAATACAACAAACTAATCATCCCTTTCATTGGTATTCATCCTGAAAATGCAAATGATGCTTTAGAATACATGACAAACATGATTGACCAGAACCATGAATTTATTGGGGGTGTAGGGGAAATTGGATTAGATCCAACTTACATCAAGTGTGCGGATGATGCAAAAAGACAAAAACATGTATTTGAAACGCTACTTTCTTTGGCTGAAAAATATCAAAAACCTGTTTCAATTCATTCCAGAAATAGCCTTGATGATATATTGCAAATAATGACTTCATATAATACAAAAAACGCATTACTTCATTGGTTTGATGGAAGCAAAAAACAATTACAGAAAGCAATGGATATGGATTTTTTTGTTTCATATGGCCCCGTGATGATTTACGCTAATGATAAACAGACCTTGCTCTCTAACACTGAAAAATCAAAAATTCTTGTTGAAACTGATGGCCCTGTAAAGTTTTCACGATGCTTTGAAATGAAGCCTGCACAAATAACCTTTATTCCTAGCGTTATTTTCTCGGCTTCCAAAATTCTCGGTGTTTCATTCGATGAGATGACATCATTATTGGATGCCAACTCAAAGTCTTTTCTCGGAATATAGGTATAAAAAACCCTAGTTGATTAAACGAGCAGTGGATAGAATCAAACGTCTTTCGTATAAGGTACTAGAAGAACACCAGTCTAAATTTGGTGAAGACTTTGCAGACAATAAAAAAATTCTGGATCAGATCTCAATTATACGCTCCAAAGGGCTAAAAAATGAGATGGCAGGATACATTACAAAATATATCAAAAAACAAATTCGTGAGGAAAAAGCCAAACAAGAACAAAATTCCAGTCGTGAAAATACCTTACAAGACACTCAAGTTAACGTGGATGCAGAGAATATACAAGATGATCCAAATGAATCTACTGAAATAGTGATTGGCGCTACTTCGGACGAAGATGTAGAATAAGAAATTAATTCTTGACTCGATCACTTATTGCATGTTCAGAATCAAGCTTTTAGGCGGCGCAAAAAAATCTTTTCTTACAGACACCATTTTTCTAAATGAATCTAACATCTCGATATCGCAATTACTTGATGTTTTAGTTTCCATCAAACCAGCAAATACTCCTAAACTTGATATCAATAATATTCTTATTGCTGTAAATGGGATTGACTCTTCCGCAATAAATGGCAAGTCTACCATGATCAAGACTAATGATACCGTAAGTGTTATCCCTATTATCCATGGCGGAGCGTCCAAAAGGATCTTGCTAACCGTCTTGCAAAGAAAAATTCAGGTCGTCGAAATCTCAGGGCAAAATAATTTTGACTCCACATTCATTGATGAACTCAGAAAGAATTTTCCCAAACTCAAAATGCAAGCAATATGTAGCAAATTTGTTTTGAATTCCTCACACATAAAAAAAATAATTACTCTATCAATATACTCTCAAAAAAATGACATACTACTCTCCAATAAACTAGAAACAGACATCTTAATGAGATTTGCATTGAGCTCCCAGATTTCTACCGCGATTACCCTTGCTGGTATCAAACCTAAAAAAAATTTTATTCTGATTGCACTTGGTGATCAAAAACAACTCGACCAGCTTTATTCTCAAATTCTTCCATATACAATTGCACCATTATCTAAAGATAATGGCTTGTTTTTACAAAAACAATTTGGGATTACTAGCAAACGACTTAACTCTGTACTGTCAAAACACCCCTTGGAGGATCTGCTTGTTGAAAGTGCCGCTATTTTATTCTGACATTGCACGTTTAGTTTTTTCAATACTTAAAATGTCTGAAGTTTGAATTATTGCCAATCCTGTTGTTCTGCCTAATATTTCAACAAGGATTATTTTGTCAGGATTGTCTAATGATACCCTATTTTTAAGACAATTTGCAATTCTAGAAATAATCTCTTTGCTTGAAATATCTGAATTTCTTTTTTCTATTGTAATTCTATATGATTCATCGTCTGCAATAGTTCCAACCATATTTACAATTTCATTTTCTATGTTGGCATAGTCAGTACCAATGGATTTTTGAATAGGAATTATTCTCAAACAATATCTTATTGACCATGGTTCATCAAGTATCTTTTCACGAATTTTACTAACCACGTCAATTGGATTTAATGCGGTATCTACAGTTAGTATTCCTGACATCTCTGTAATCCTAACTGTAGGGTTTACCTCCCCGATTTCTTCTAAAATCGTTTTTACTTCTTCCTCTGTTTCAGGTTCCAAATGTCTAGCACAAGTTACAATCAAATTCAAAATACTTTCATGATCTCCTCTTTTGTTATGCTCCCTTCTCTTTGAATATTTATCTCTCCATCGATAATTTCCACAATAGTGGATGGAACACCTCCAGAAATTTCCCCTCCGTCTAAAAATACGTCAAAGCCCGAAATATTTTGATAGCAACTAATCGGATCGGTGAATGGCTTTTGACCAGAAACATTTGCACTAGTACCAGTTATCAATTTACACCGTTTCAAAAGTTCTAACGTACACTTGTTATTTGGTATTCTGATAGCTACTTTGTCTTTCAAGTTAAGAGATTCTGTTAATCTTTTATCTTTTAGTTTTAATACAAGAGTTAATGGTCCTGGCCAAAATTTTTCTGCAAGTGTATATGAATATTTGTCAAACTGTGCAATTTCCATTGCTATGTTTCTTGAATATAACAAAATAGGCAAAAGCTTGGTTGTATCTCTAGCTTTTATGTTGTAGATTTTTTTTACAGCATTTTTACTGTATGGATTGCACCCCATACCATACACAGTATCTGTGGGAAAAATAACAACTCCTTCATTTTCTATAATATTGGCGGCAGTTAGAATCCCTTCATAATTACATTTAACTTTCAATAATGCCAATCAAAATCCTCTTTAATTATTCATTTAGTTTTGTAAATGACTCCTAATCTTGATATGTGAGAATTCTTTATGTTTTCCAACATTCTAGGTATGTAATAAAATGAAAATTCCGTACAACACTACCATTAGGCCCGAGTTCTCTGAAATAACGTCTTCGGAGTGGTTAATGCTAAATCAGTTTTTACGCAATTTAAAATATGATGCTTGTGATTGCATTTCTGTTTATTATCCATATGGTAAAGGGCACAAAATCATATCCTTGCTTAAGGAAACAAACAGGACAAATTCTCTTGAAAGGATAGAGTCTGAGATAGAAAAAAAAATTGCATCTATTAAGAAAAATCCTTCATCCATTGGAAATTCTA
>JAGQHF010000021.1 GCA_020431985.1 Nitrosarchaeum sp.
ATATTCCTGAATTGTATCCTCTATGGGCTCTTTTGTTTTATGATACTCCCCCAGTTTGTTGATTATTGCGTTTCTGCCGTTCTGGTATGCCTCTTTTGCAGACATTAGTGCATCATCAATATCGTCTCCCGCAATCCATTGTTTTGCAAACTTGAAGAGAAATTTCTCCATCATTTTTGTGGCGTCTACCATCATCTTCTATTTATGCAGGTATGATATTAGATTGACATTAACAGAGTTATTACAGTAATTATTTGTAAATGATTGATTTTTGAAAACTTGCTACAAAAACGATATGGAATTTTCTGGTATTTTTCAAGAAAATAAATTAAAATAAAAATTCTGTTGCTAACTTAGTAATCCGCTAGCAACGAGATATGCACCTACGCCCATTCCCATCACTGCACCAATTCCCATGCATATGAGGTCAAATTTTACGACCTTTTTGTATGGGACGTAGACCATTTTTTCTCTTGGAGTTTGTTGTGTTTTCATGCTTGTAGTTACTCGCAGTGATTCATAGCATCTAGTAATGTCTGATAGATACGCGTCAGCTTGACAGCTTACCTTTTGCCATTCTATGCAATAGGTTTTTCATAATTTTAAAATTGATAAAAGCTGATCAAAGTGTTCTCTTGATTGTTCAGTTTTGTATGAACGTAAGGTCATGACTAACTTTTCCTTTGGTGGCACTTTGTACATTCTTTGAATCTTCTTTGCCATACCTGATCCAATAAAGATTGCCTGAGTAATCGAGGTTACATTAGACACTCTTCTGTTTGTGCTGGAGCTTTCAAAATCTATCAATGTTGGTTTTATTTTTCCTACAATCACATGTTTTGATATGCTGCTTAGTTCACCATGATCAAATCCTATTTGATCTAGCTTGTAGCAGTCTTCTAGGATTGATTTTATTGTATCTTTCAATCTTCTAACACTTCCTTTGCCACTTAGATTGTTTATCCAGTCTCCAATTTTTTCTCCTTCCAAAAATTCCATCAATACAAAGTTCTTGCTTACATCTATCAGCTTTGGCCCAACATTTACCGAATTTACAATTTTAAGCAAATTCGCTTCACTTTTCATTTCTTTTCTTTGCGAATCGGTTCTCCGAATCTTAATGGCAATGTCTTTCCCTCCTTTTTTTCCAAGCACAACAACTCCCACGTATCCCTTTCCGAGTATTGCCACTTTTCCAATTGTGGTGTGTCCAACCAGAGCTATTGACTTTACTTTCAATTTTTCTAATTCTAAAATTCTTGATTTTAACTGTCTCTTGCTTGCTTTGGGATATCCGAGAATTTTTGAATATGGTTCTTTTTCAAATTTTTTAATTGGAATAAAAGATATTTTCATCAGTTGAAACTAGTTCTGATACAGCCTCTTTAATTGATTTTCTTAAATTTTCACCTCCAATTGAAACCGTAAATCCTTGCTTCAGGTCGTCTTGCAGTCCATTTGGAATGCCTGTCTGCAGATTGCTTTTCAAAAATTCTTGTATGAATTTCCGTACATCGTTATGCTTTCTTTCTTCTAATGAATTTATTCTTGAATCATTGTCAACCCACATTAGTTTCGTGTTTTCAATATTTTTTCTAATGAAACTCATCGAATCTTGTTCTCTAAAGTACTCTGGTCCCTTTTTCACATATTTCTTTGAAATGATAGATGATTCTAATAAGAATAACAAATAGGCTTCATTTTTTTCATCGGTATATGATAGGTTGCGTAGCACATTAAATCCTCCAATCCCCATCTGAGTCGACAAAAGTGTCGCTGCTCGCTTGATTTGTCCCCAGATAATGTCTGGGCTTCGTGGTTTGAAGTTAAACTTGACTACAAGTATGTCTTTCCAATCGTTAGATTTTTTTCTCTTTGATGTTTTGAAAAATTGCGTGTTTGGTTCGGCTAGAAACGCTCTGCATGCAAGGACAAATCTTCCTATATTCTGATTGGATATTGCAGCAGCAAGATTTCTGTTGGTGTCTATTGGATCTATGATTACAATCTGGGTGTCAAATGTTTTTGTTGTTTTTCCAATCACTTGATTTTGTTTGATTTTAGAAATCTCTTTTATTGTATTTTCAAATGTACCATAGTTTAAAATCAATACTTCCGATACGTATCCACTGAATCCTTGTCTTGCAATCTCTGCACCGTAAATCCCAACTGACTTTAAAAATGTCTTCAAAAGTCTCACTTCATCTTTCATCTTTTTGTTTAGTTTATCTTGCATGTGTTTGGTGTGAAATGGAGATCTGTCTGCAGCACTTTTCCACTTTCCAATTTTTACATCATAGCATGGTACAACATTGACTTTTGTCCTTTTCACAACAGCTTCCACATAGGGATGTTCCGAATATCTTATGTATGGATTAAATTTTTTCATTGAAGAAAAACCGATCTCTTTTGAGATTTTTTCAAACGTTTCTTGCGTCGTTGATTCTCTAAATCTTACAAAAATATCAATATCTGCTTCTTTTGGGAGCCACGTGCCTTTCGCATATGATCCACCGAATTCTAGCCCTATTATCTCAGGGAATTTCTTTATCTCCTTTGCAACAAGGTCAAAGACCATGTCAGCTATCTGTTTTTTTGAATTTGCAAGAGACACGGACGGGATGACTGCTTTCCTGGTTGCTAGTATAATTTTTCTCACCATGTAGATTCTACCTTCAACAAGTCTGAATAGACAGGTCCTTTTGGTGTCAAAGTACTCTGCTTAAACCTAAAATTTGTTATCTTTTGGGAGCCAAAGTCGCTAGACTTAATACCATACAGCTCCTTTGCAACATTTTCAAGTTTGTTTTTAATTCTAAAAACCGTAATATGAGGTCTGAAAGGCTTGTCACTTTTAAATCCAAATGGCATCAAGGCTTCTTCTATTTTTTTTGCCAAATCTATTAGACCTCTTCCTCCCTCCTCATCTGTTCCTATCCATATAACTCGGGGAGAATTCATTTTTGGAAATGCGCCTATCCCTTTGAAGTGTACAGTAAAGCTTGAGAACTGTATATTTTGAAGAGTTTCTCTGATCTTTTCAGCTTGCTGATCTGAAATCTCTCCCAAAAATTGAAGTGTAAAATGGAGATTATGAGACTCGACTGATTTAGCATTAATTTTTAATCTAGTTTGAAATTTCAAAATTTCATCAATCACTTTATGGTTTGAAACTTCAACCGCAACAAAAGTTCGCATGATACATTCCTTTTCTCAGCATCTATAATAATTTCCGGTACCTTCATAGACTAGCCAATCGGTTTATCAATATTGGCAAAACTGATTGTCTGTTTAACTGGAATGCCAGGTGCAGGAAAATCTACAATTGCAGAAGGTTTGAAATCAAAAGGATACGATGTTATCAATATGGGAAACATTGTCAGATTAGAAGCAAAGAAGAGAAATCTGGAACCAACAGGCACAAATCTCGGAAAATTAATGTTGGAGATTCGTGAAAAAAATGGACCAGGTGCCGTTGCAGAATTAGTTTTACCAGAAATTGAAAACTCTCAATCAGATGTAATAGTTATTGATGGAATACGCTCAAATGCCGAAATTGAAATTCTCAGAAAACATGGAACAGTTAAACTTCTTGCAATTCATGCATCAACTGATAAAAGATTTGAATTCTTGCAAAAACGTGGCAGATCTGATGATCCCCAAACAAAAATAAATTTTGAGGAAAGAGACAACCGAGAACTAGGAGTTGGAATCAGCAATTCAATTGCATTATCTGATGATGCGATAACCAACAACAACAAAACAAAAGAAGAACTAATCGAAGCTTCCTTTAAGAAAATTGAAGGTTGGATAAAATGAGATTTCCTAACATTAGCTGCAAAATACAAATAGTTTCAGAAATCAATCTGTCTGAAGACTCTGACAAGGTTAAACAATCAATCCTCAATATTCTCCCTGAATGTGAGATTGAAATTAACGATTCATCTATAACAGCTAAAGCAAATAGTTTGGAATCTTTGGAACAAATTTACGAATCCATTCAATCAACAAAATCACAAAACGTCTTTCGTCGACATCTTGAAAGAAATATGAACAAAGAAACCACTTGGTTTTATCTTAACAAACAGGCGGCATTTGTAAAAAAAGTAGTTTTGTGCGATGAGGCAGATGAATCCCCCCTGGGGCCCTTGAAAGTGATTTTGGCTTCCTCCAATATAGATCAAATAATCGATCTTTTCACAAAACCAGAATTAGCTAAGAAAATTCAATCATAACATATCATTTTTTTAGTTTGATTCTAAAAAACAAATTTAAAAATTAAGATAGATGTTCATAAAGCTAGGCATAATTGCAGGAATTCTGATTGTAGCTGGTTTGGTATTCTCCTCAGAGATTAACAGCATATTTCCCAATACATCTGCGTCACTCACAGAATCGTTAAAAAATGATGTGAATAGTCTAGGTGCCAAGGCATCTGACTCAGTTGAAAATAAACTTAACACCTCACTTGATAAGATAGTGAGCAAAACAAGTGAAAAAATTGATGATGGAATTGCCAAGACCCAGGAATCTTCAAAAGACTTTTTCTCAAATGAACTAACAAAAATTAATCCAGTTGAAAGCCTAACAAACATTTTCAATAAAGATTCTAGCAATTAAGAAAACGACGATACTTCTGGAATTGACGGTTCCATTCGAATCAAGTACACTCTCATAGAACAAGATTCTACGAATGTAAAATTACTATTGTCTACATTACAACCCAATGGTGATATTAGGCTTCGATATTATGACTCTACAGAAAACACAGAAAGCGTTGATATGACAATAGGGACGATTGATAGGGAAATTTCCTTGGGTATTTTTTATTCGTCAACTTTTGAAACTATGTAAACGACATATCTCTTGAACCATTTTCGTTGATACAATTGTTGATTACAAGGATTATGGAAAGATAAGCTCTCAGCTGTTTAATTTAGGCGATTCAGATTCTGTGATAAATGAAGTATTTTCCAAACTACAGTTAACTCTTAAAGATCGACAAAAATTCCGGCAGGACTCTTGCACTGGAATCTCTTACCGAGTAATCCATGTCCGAGGTCATTATGGTTCTTTCCGGATTTATCTCTACTAGAAAAGCATTATTTTGTTTGGCGTATATGGGCAGGGTATTTGCCGGTGAAACTACAAGAGATGTTCCAGCAATAACCATCACATCACACTGGCTTGCATGAATCATTGCTTGTCGCCAAACATTTTGTGGCAGAGGTTCACCAAACCACACTACATCTGGTCTCAGCATGTTTCCACATATACATTTTGGCGGAATTTGTTCAAAATTAGTAATTACGTCATTCTGATAGTCACACACTGTGCATTTTATTCTGACAATGCTGCCATGTAGCTCAAACACTTTGGAACTACCTGCTCTTTGGTGCAGTCCATCAATATTCTGTGTTAAAACAACAACATCAATATAATTTTCAAGCTCAGCAATTGCTTCATGTCCATTATTGGGTTTTGCTGCAAAAATGTTCATCCTTCTTTCATTATACCATTCCCACACAAGCTTGGGATTGGCATGGAATGCATCAATTGTAGCAAGCTGCATTGCGTCATATTTTCTCCATAATCCGTCTTTTCCACGAAAAGTAGGAATGCCACTTTCCTGTGAAATTCCTGCACCTGTGACAAAAACTATTTTGTTTGCATTTTTGATTTCTTCTGATATTTCTTCAAACATTTTATTTGATTTCTATCTCCAATAGGTCTTTTGCAGTAACCACAGAACTATGAACAGTCTGTGCCTCCTCCAGATGTCTGCTTTCATCTTTGTATCGTGCTGAAAAATGAGTTAGTATTAGGTTTTTCACATTAGCATTTTTGCCTAATGTTGCAGCTTGTTTTGCAGTTGAGTGATGTGTTTCAGCAGCCCTTTCCTTCATTTCCTCAAGAAAGGTCGCATCAAATACAAGATAGTCACAATTCTCAAAAAATCTCTCCAAGTCTTTGGTTGGGGTTGTGTCTCCTGATATTCCAATTCTCTTTCCGGCTCTTTTTTCTCCTAAAACCTGTTCTGGATTTATCATCATTCCGTTAGCTTCAATACTGTTACCTTCTTGGAGTTTTTTCCATAGATTGCCCTCAGGGATTTTCAATTCTCTTGCCTTTTCGATGTTAAATCTACCTGGCTTGTCTTTTTCAACAAAAAGATACGAATATGCAGTAATGGAGTGGTTTGCCTTACATGAATACACAGAATATGTTTTTGAGTCAAACACGATTCCTTCCTTGACAGTTGAAATCAGAATTGGAAATGACAATCCAAAGTTTAGAACTTTGATGTTGGCTGCAATAAATTCCTCAATTCCGCTAGGACCGTATATCTCCAATGTTTCTGTCCTGCTCTGCATTGACATAGTCTGGAGAATTCCTAAAATCCCAATACAATGGTCCCCATGTAGATGAGTAACGAAGATCTTCATTTTTTTGTTCCAGCCTAAACCGGACTTGAGATATGCTATCTGTGCAGCTTCACCTGCATCAAACATCAGAATCTCTCCTTCTCTTTCTAGGCAAATGCAAGAAAGCCCACGAAATTCTGTTGGCTGTGCAGCTGAGGTACCTAGGAATACAAGTTTCATTTTATCAGTATTATTCTTGTCAAGCTTTTATGCCTATAGATTTCATATTTTTTAATTGGATTGATCTTTGCCCTGTCTCCAACCTCCTTTTTGCACATTATTGCAATCTTCTTTTTCTGTGGGAGCATAGATACAAATCTTCCCAGCAAATCCTCCGGGTTTTCAGATGTTTTCGAAGCTCTTCCATATGGAATATCCGTTACAATGCCATCCACGTCCCCTATAATTTTGGCTAGTTGAGAAAAATCACCCTTGATAAGCCTTGATTGATATCCATTGATAGCCAGATTGGCCTTTGATGCCTGATACATTTTTTCATCAAAGTCAATGCCTATCGCACGTATGCCCATAGACTCTGCTTCCAGTAACGTGGTCCCTGTTCCGCAAAATGGATCACAAACGGTTTTTCCTGTCTCAATGCCTATCAAATTAATCATGGCCCTTGTTAATCTTCGATCTAGTTCATGAGGATGTTTTTTGATTTTCTTTGGTGTAATAGATTGAGTATTTTTTTTTGAGATGCCAAAAAAATTTTCCTTGTCAGTAAAGATCGCATATACCGTAATCTCTGGATCCTCAAGAGATACTTTTGCTTGGGAAAACTTTGAGATCATGTTGCCCATTGCTTTCTCAATTTCATTCACATCATCTGGATCTGATGATAAATTGATTATTCTGCATGCAAATGTATTTGTATTTTTCAAAAGCAAAAAATTTTCCTCATCTAGAAATAATCCAGACATCTTTCTCATAACCTTTCCAGAAATTTTTACAAAAGTAGCCCTTCTTGAAATTTTTTCCCAACTTGTTTTTGCCTGCACGATCACAAGATTATCTATAATTGTAATCTTTGAGAATCTGTCGTACATTTTCGCTAGTGAAACAATCTCATCTATAGCGATATCAAGATGATCTTTAGTTAGGAGGAAAAAACTTTCTGGCATCTATTTTATTGCATCTACAATGGTATCTGAGATATCTACTATTGATGTTTTACCTGGGATGGTATTTGCGCTCACAATTTTTGTGACTCCAGCTTTTTTTATTCTCACCTCAGCATCATTCATAAGAAGTGCATGAGTGCATGCGACAAAAACTCGCCTGCATTTTTGTTTCTTGAGGAATTCAGTAGCCTTTATGATGCTGCCGCCTGTACTTATCATATCATCAACTAAGATCAAGTCTCTATCCTGCACTGCCAGTTTTGAGGTCATAATTTTCACCTTTCCTGTCTTTCTGTCTCTATTTTTTGTAAGTGCAATATAATCAGAACCGAAACTTGAGGCAAACATTTTTGCACGTTGTTCCCCACCTTTGTCGGGCGAAACAACAAGAGGGTTCTTTAGTTTGATCTTCTGAAAGTATTTTACAAGATCAGGAATTGCTGATATGTTTTCTGTTTTCATTGCAAATTGTTTTAATCCAATTTTACTATGGATATCAACAACAATAATTTTTGATGTGCCGACTCCTCTAAACAGTCTGTTTAAAACTTTCATAGTCACTATCTCTCCTGGCAAGAATTCTCTATCCTGCCTAGCATATCCCATGTATGGAATTATGGCAGTGACCTCCTGTGCATGTTCTTTTGCTTTTGATATAACTGCTAAAACTTTGATTAAATTGGAATCCACAGGAGGAAATGTTGAATACACAACTATACAGTATTTCCCTGGGTTTTCCGAAAGAGTTACTTTGCTTTCACCATCTGGAAATATTCTTGTTTGCGTTTTGATTAATTTTGCATTTAGCTTTTCTGCAATTTTTTTTGCTAATTCGGGTACATTGCCTTCAATCACAGTATATTTTCTCAACTATAAACCGAGAAAAATAGGCATTCTTAAATTTTGAGGAATCAGTTTACTCGTCGCTACCGCCCAAAACATCACCGGTTCCAAACTCATCAATGACTTTTTTGCGTTCATCATTGAGTTTGGCAATCTCACGAGCCTCCCTGACTTCATCCCCTTGATACACCGTTCTGATTGGCCATGGTATTCTGATGTCATATTTCTTGAATTCCTCGTACATCACCATTCTAATGTCAGTTTCAACTTTGAATTGGGAACCATAATCCCTGACATACAGGTATATTGTGAAATCCAACGATGAATCATTGAATTTATTAAATCTCACTAGAGGCTGTTCAATGTCGACTGTAATGCCTTTGTCACATCCGCAGCTTGGTTTGTTATGATCCAGATATGGACATCGCTTTTGTACCACAAGATGTTTTCCCTTACTATCTATTGATTCTGTCATCACACGTCTGCCAATTTTTACGAGTATTGATGCGACTGATTTGGGGTTGTTCAAATAAGATACGCCAACATCCACTCCTGCAGGTACCATCTTGATCTCCTTTGAGTAATTTATGATCTGAGAGTTCACCAGATGTCTTGTAGGAATCACTGCAAATGATTCATTAAATGCATTACGAATGTACGTCACTCTTGAAGTGATTTTATGCACATATCCATTGTATCCTGTTTCAAGCTGAATTCTCTCACCTTCCATGACAATCTTGTCTTTTCTTATCATGATATACGCAAACCAATTTTGCATTGTTTCTTGTAGTGCTAGACCAAGACCTATCGCAAAACCGC
Source organism: Nitrosarchaeum sp. (assembly GCA_020431985.1). Lineage (GTDB taxonomy): Archaea > Thermoproteota > Nitrososphaeria > Nitrososphaerales > Nitrosopumilaceae > HKST03. The sequence continues at coordinate 9,212 of JAGQHF010000021.1, forward strand.
CTGTTGCGGTTGCCAATACAAAGAGATCCACACCCCACCAGCTTACTATGCCCAAAATCACACCGACAAAAATTCCAACGGGTAGAATCTGCCTGACAGACTTTGGCAAGTCTTTGCGCTTTTTAAAAGCATAGCCTGGTGGCCTAAATCCTGGAATAATTGGCTCAAAACCACCCATTCTCTTTTCTTCGCGCCAAATATCAATAGGGTAAATTTCTTCAATTTCTTGACCTAGTCTTAATTTTTTCCCAGATTCATTGTTGCCAGAGATACAGTTTTGAAAATATTTTACGTATTTTGCCCTTTCAGACCGTTTCCATTTCTCAAAACCATTATCGTCAATCTCCTCATAACTTCCAATAGGTAACCCCTTTGCTGTATGAAAACATTCTAGAAATTTCCTGCCCTCCTCTGTCTTCATTTTTTCTTCAAACTCCTGTTCAGTCAAGTCATCTGGAGAATGCAAAGGTGGATTCCACTTGAATAATTTATGGAACAGGTCATCTTCATCGTCTTTAAAACCTCTGAGCTCTTTCCAAGATTCAAAGTCCTGCTTTTCCAGAATCATCTTTTCTCGTTTTTCTAAGAATATTGGTATTAGATGGGCAATCGTATAACCGATAACCAAAATGTTAATTGTATTCAAAATTTTTGCAAATGTTTCAGCAGCCGTCATTGATTCACTAGAATTTGCAGCCATCACTGTACTGGGGTTGTCAAATAATTCAAATGTCTGAATATAGGCATTAGTTGACGATATCAAAGCAATTGCAAAAAACGGTAACACTGCAACTCTAACAAATCTTGAAAGATGTGGTCTTGTGTATCTGAATTTTTGCGATTTTATCCAATTTGAAAATTTCCTATACACTACAGTAATTCCAACAAGACCTGCAATCAATACTATAAGAGATATTTGCAGTGACTCTGATGATGTTACAAGCTGAGATAAAGTCCCTAATTCTCCTACTTGTCCTGCAACTGCCTCAATTACATCTTCGTCGGCCATTGCTAAACGTCACTTGCTGAGATCCTATAAACATTTGAAGTGAACATTACCAAAATTGATGTTTTTATAAAACTGATTAATAGATCTGTCCAATAATCGATGTGAACCTTTAACAATGATAAGATTACTACTTAGTGGGTGACTTATCAGGAATCAGTGTGGAATGATGGTTCTCCATCTTTAAAATCATATACCCTATCCAATTTTAGAAATCTCCCTCAAATCCAGAATATTAGTGAAGAAAAACAGTTCGAGATGGAAGTTGTAGGCAATGTATTGCCGTTCAAGGCAAACAACTACGTAGTTGAACAGCTGATTGATTGGGATAATACTCCAAATGATCCCATGTTTGTACTAACATTTCCGCAGAAAGGAATGCTCAAACCTGCACATTATGAGAAAATGTCCAATGCATTGAAAAGTAATCTTGACAAGCAAGAAATTGCAAAAATAGCAAATGAAATTCGCTTAGAATTAAACCCACATCCTGCTGGGCAAATGGAACTAAATGTACCAACACTCAAAGACGGTACCAAACTTTACGGCATGCAGCACAAATACAAAGAAACCTGTCTTTTCTTTCCCAGCCAAAGCCAAACATGTCATGCCTATTGCAGCTTTTGTTTTAGATGGCCCCAATTCGTAGGTATGGACGAGATGAAGTTTGCAATGCAAGAAGGGGAACAACTCGTCCAATATCTCACAGAACACCCTGAAATATCTGATGTATTGTTTACTGGGGGAGATCCAATGATTATGAAAGCAAAAATGTTTTCAAAGTATGTTGATATTCTAATTGATGCAAAGCTTCCAAATCTTAAAACAATAAGAGTTGGAACAAAGTCTTTGTCTTACTGGCCATACAAGTTTCTGACTGACCCTGATGCTCAAGAGATGCTGGATGTATTCAGAAAGGTTTCAGATAGCGGCATGCATCTTGCCTTTATGGCCCACTTTAATCATTTGACTGAACTATCAACCGGTTCTGTTAAACAGGCAATAAAAGAGGTACGAGCAACTGGAGCACAAATAAGAACTCAATCACCGCTTTTAGCCCACATCAATGATGATGCAGAAATGTGGGCAAAAATGTGGAGTAAACAAGTTCAGTTAGGATGTATTCCCTACTACATGTTTGTGGTCAGAGATACAGGAGCTCAACATTATTTTGGAGTATCATTAGTCAAGGCATATGAAATTTTTAAAAAGGCATATTCATCAGTCAGTGGTCTGGCAAGAACCGTTAGGGGGCCTAGCATGTCTGCAACCCCTGGCAAGGTTCATGTCATAGGTACGGCAGACCTACATGATCAGAAGGTCATTGTTTTACGATTTTTGCAGGGACGAAATCCTGATTGGGTTCAGAAACCATTCTTTGCAAAATATGACGAAAATGCAATTTGGTTAGATGATCTCAAGCCTGCCTTGACGGAGAAATTCTTTTTTGAGGAAGAGATGAATAGTTTCAAGAAATCAAACCCGAATGATGACTATCCTGAATCCTAGAATTTTACATGACCATCTTGACAAATCTGGCTTACAAGACCACATTAGTAAAAAGAGAATTTAGCTAAGACATGAATGCAAGTGAAGTACTAAAAAAAATTCAGGCTGAAAACATTACATATGTAAATTTGTGGTTTGTTGACATTTTTGGTGAATTGCATAGATTGGGAATGCCCAGCTATGCGATTGATGAAAGAAGTCTGGAACACGGATTAGATAAATTAGATGCCAGCTCAATAGTTGGTTTCAAATCAGTAAACAACTCTGATATGATCCTAAAGCCTGATCCAAAATCACTCCGAATACTGCCAAATGACTATGACCAAGGTAACAGAAAAAATGCAATTTTGTTTTGCGATCTGTATGAAGGAAACACTGCAAATGAAGTACGATATAATCGAGACTCTAGAGGAATTGCACAAAAAGCCGCTGGGAAATTGCAGAGCTTTGGTTTAACACATAGCAATTGGGGTCCGGAAATTGAATTTTTTGTTTTTGACACAATCAATGTTTATCCCTCCCCATATGCTGCGACTCACTCATACGGTGGTTCCGGCTATTCCATTGAATCCAAGGAATCCCCTTGGGCAAAAGGTAATGTTAGCACAGCAATTGACATCAAAGAGGGATATTATCCATCCCAACCAAAAGATACTCTTGAAACCTTTAGAAAAGATGTTTGTGATGATCTATACAATCACTTTGGAATAAAAGTAGAAGCAGAACATCATGAAGTTGCCACCTCCGGCCAATCTGAGATCAACCTGGTATATGATGAAATGATTACCATGGCTGATAGTGTTGTCGCAGTTAAAAATATTGTGAAAGTAAAAGCCAAACGAAAAAATAAAGTTGCCACCTTTATGCCAAAACCCATATTCGGTGACAATGCATCTGCTATGCATACACATCAGAGTCTATGGAAAGATGAAATCAACGTAATGTTTGACCCCGATGACGATGTTGCCCAAATGAGTCAGATTGGACGTTATTACATAGGAGGAATTCTGGAACACGCCTCTGCGTTATGTGCAATTACAAACCCAACGACAAATTCCTATAAACGACTGGTTCCAGGATTTGAAGCACCTGTCAATGTTTGTTGGGGAATGGGAAACCGTTCTGCTGCTATACGTGTACCCATGTATTATAGAAACCAAGAAAAAAGCAAGCGAATAGAATATCGAGTGCCTGATCCAACAGCAAACATCTACCTTCTCGAAGCTGCATCATTGCTTGCTGGATTGGACGGTATCAAAAATAAAATTGATCCAGGTGATCCTATAGAAGAAAATGTCTACAAACTCACAACTCAGAAGAAACGAGAATACAATATAGGATCTCTTCCTGTATCACTAAAGGACGCACTGGATGCCCTGAGAAGTGACTGCAGTTTTCTCGAGGATGTTTTCACAAGAGACTTCCTCGACAAGTATTCTGAACTCAAATACAAAGAATATACAGCATTTGCTCAAACCCCTACTGCCTGGGAAGTATCAATGTATGCTGATGCATAACTGGTACAATTATCAAAATAGTCAAAAATTACTTTCGTCATTGAAAAAACAGTATAACATTTTTAATGTAACAGTTCAAATTTTTAATGTTGGTTTTTACAAAAAATCTATTGTTGTTGTTATTAATTCCGAGTCTAACTGTACCTGCATTTGGTCATACGGTTGACTCTGTAGGTGAATATAGATTAGAAATTGGTTGGATGAATGAACCCGTTGTATCGGGTGAAACCAACGGAATTGAGCTATTTGTTAGCAATCTAGATCCTGAACTAGACCTAGAAGATCAGTCGTTTAAAGATGGGATTGGTGGACTGCAGAGATCATTAAAGGTTCAGCTAGTTTACCAAGACCAAAAAATCATTTTACCATTGACAGCTGATCACAATATTCCCGGCAAGTACTATGCCTTTGTAAATCCTACCGTATCAGGATATTACCAAGCTAATCTACTTGGAAATATTGGCGAAACAAATGTCAGCCTGTCCATGCATCCTCCAAAAGTAGAAGAACGATCCTACATTGAATTTCCAGAACCCTCTGATCTTACTTTAACCCAATTGATAGACGGACATACAACTCTATTGGGAGATGTAAATAACATCAAAGAATCCATAGCAAAGCTAGAAAACAAGAATCAAGAATCAGACATAGGTTATGTTGGTGCAGTATCTGGCATCATTGGTATTGGTATTGCTATTGCTGCTCTGACCAAAGCAAGGAAAAACTAACCTTCATGTCTGCTCTTGTTATATACAAAATAAAAAACTGCACCGACTATCATTATTCCTACGCCTGATAGAATAATTTCAATTTCAAATTGTAATGCCATGTAAATAGTTGCACCCAATCCAAATAGCGGTAATACTGGAAACTTTCCAACATTACCTGGAACTTTAAATGGCCTTTGCAAGTCAGGCCTTGTATATCTTAAAAGAATGACAGACGCATTTATCATAGCAAACGTGACAACAACAGCAAAAACTACAATATTTGCGACTATTACAATATCCCCCACAAAGACAAATCCACAAGATGTTGCAAAAATCAGTATGACTGCAATCCATGGGGTCTTGGTTTTACTATGAATGATGCCAAGTTTAGAAGGAAGTGAACCATCTTTTGCCATGCCATAAAATATTCTTGCGCCTGCAACCAAAGTGATTAAGATTGTACTTGCCGTCGCAAAAAGAGCAATGACTGAGAGGACAAAGCCTCCTTGTTCACCTAACCTCTGCTGGGCAACAAACGCAAGGGGAGCAGATGAATTTGACAACTGCTCCCATCCAACCACCCTAATTGAAGCTAATGAAACTAGGATGTAGATTATGGCAGTTATCAGAACAGAAATCATTATTCCTCTCGGTATGGTTTTCTGTGGTTTTTTGACTTCTTCAGACACATTTGCCATGTCTTCAAATCCAATAAACGCAAAAAAAACAAGGACAAAAGCCAAAATAATCCCATTAAAGCCCATAGGGTTCTCGAAATAGTCTATCTCAACTTCTACTGGAGCAGAAAACCCAATCACTATTACTAAAGCCAACCCCGCAATTGTCACAAACGCAAAAATTGTGTTAAGGAGCGCCGACTCTCTTATTCCAAGAAAATTGATTGCTGATAAAATACCTATGATGACTAGAGCAGAAACAAAAATTGGGATTCTTGTTAGTTCTTCCATATATCCCGCAAAACCAAGAGCTACAGTTGCTGCCACTATGATCGAAGTGACTATTGTTAACCATCCAACAATAAATCCAATGAAACCATTTCGAAATCCTTCTTTTACAAAAATATACTCTGCAGCTGCCTTAGGAAAAAGCGCAGCCAATTCAGAGTAGCTCAAACCTGCAAACAATGCAACAATTGCGCCTAGGATAAACGATAACCAAAGAGCATTCCCTGCAAATCCTGCTGCTTCACCTATCAAAACATAGATGCCTGCACCGAGTATCAGACCAACTCCGTACATCGTCAAATTAAATAATCCAATATGACGACTTAGTTCACTCAAATTATACACCGACTATGTTTTATTATTAAATAGAGTTTCTAAGCACGATATTTTCCAATTCAGTAAAGTTCGGCATAGTCTGTTTTTAGTTTTTTATGGGGATCAACAACTGAGAATGCCTTTACTATGTCGGTTTTACTCACAATTCCAATCAAGTTATTCTTAGAATCAGTAACAGGTATTCCGCTTATCTTCTCTTTTATCATGATACTTGCAGCCGTTGCCAAATCATCGTCTTTGCTTATTGTAACTAGTTTTTCATCCAATAAATCACTAACTACAAGTGTCTCTCCTTTTTCTATTGGAATCAAATAGTCTCTAGAACGAGTCCTTCCTTTAGTAAAATAGTCGCTATGTACAAGAAGCGTGTTTGTGGTGATCAATCCCAGTGGGGCTCCGTTTTGATCAGTTACTACAAGTCTGGATACCTCATTTTTATTCATTAAATTTAATGCGAATCTTAATGAATCTGCACCTCTACAAGTAACAATTTTTTTGCTCATAAAATCACTTACTAGATATTTGCCTCCAAAAACACTAGCATACACCTTAACCAAGTCTGTCCGTGACACAATTCCGATCATATCTCCGTTGTCATCAACAAGTATTACTGAACCAATCTTGAATGTCTCCATTCTTGCTGAGCACTGCTCAAAACGATCTTCAAACCCATCCGTGATTGTAATTACATTTTTTTGCATTACATGTTTTACAGGGATTTCATCTATGGCCCTTGCAGTTTTATCTTCACCTAAAAATCGATTAATGTCCCTTTCTGTTACTATTCCTACCGGCTTGTTTTTTACTGCAATTACAATACGCTTGATAAAATTTTTCTGCATTAACGATAATGCCTCAAAAATTGACGATTCTGGCTTGATTGAAATCACAGGAGATGAATATTTTGTCATATTTCTCTCACTTCTATTTTTGATTTAAAGCAAAACTTTGATTCTCAGACGTGATTGTAATAAAAAACAAGCCTAACACCTTGAAGTGTTAGGTACAACCTCTATTTCAACATCCCTGCCGTTAAATGATGTTGCAATCTCTTTTACCTTGCTTTTGTATAGAAAGTATTTTTTTCCATCATCACTTATAGATCCAGAGATCCCCAAAAGCTTGTTATCATGCAGTGCTTGGAGTCTCCTGTAAACTGTACTTATGGGAATCTTTGTTTCTGCGCTTACCTCCATAGCAGATTTTGGTTTATCCATTGTATTTTCTATAATTGCGCGACAATATTTGTCTGACATTACCTCAAGAATGGCATTTTTTCTTGATTCTTCTTCTATTTTTATTCCAGAAATCATGGTTTGCATAGTATGATACCTGCAACTTTTCATATAATCAGTTGGAATACTTTGCCTTGCAGTGCACTCAACTGACAATCTGACTGAGATTTAAATTAGCCAATTCCGTTTGTCTTTTGATGTTCTCAAATATTTTGGTGCCATTTGATCTGTCAAATCAATCAATACGCGCATTCAAAGTAGCATTAGATGTAGCAAAAAAATACAATGCAAAGATCACAATTTTAACATGCTTGGAAGGCGATGCGTGGCATCACAAATTTTATGATTCAAGAGCCGACAATGAATTAATTAAAAAGCAAAAGAAGGTGACTCTTACCCACATTGCCAAACTAGAGACTTTGGCAAACAAAGCAGATGTAGTAATCAAATCACAAATTTTGAAAACCACTTCGACTGTTAGAGACATTGTAATGTTTGCAAAGTCCCGTAAAGTTGATCTAATCATAATGGGATCCCATGGCAGAACCGGGATGGATAAGATTCTTCTAGGAAGCATTGCAAATGGAGTTACTCAGAAATCTATCTGTCCAGTTTTGGTTGTCAAATAACTGAGATGATTTTTAGCTGATATCAATTGTTGGAGTTGGTAGGGTAGGCGCTTCTATTGCATTTCTCTGTGCATCTAATTCACTAGATGATATAGTACTTGTCAACAGAACAAAAGACAAAGCAGAAGGAGAAACCCTAGATATCTCAAATGCAATACCTCAAAACTCAAACATATCTATAATTGGAACTGATGATTACTCAAAAATTACAGGTTCTCATGTAGTTGTAATAACTGCAAGCACAAGTGTATATACAAACAATAGAACTGAAAACATAGACACGCAAGTTCTTATGATTAAGGACATTGCAAAAAAAATCAAGCAATATTGTCCAAACGCAGTGGTTTTAATTGTGTCAAACCCGCTAGACGTTTTAACTTATTTTTTTCAAAAGGAATACCAGTTTTTACGCAATAGGGTTATTGGCGTAGCCTCTAGCCTAGACTCTAGCAGATTCCGATATTTACTATCAAAAAAACTTGATGTTCGTCAATCGCAAATTTCAGATGCAGTGGTTTTAGGTGAACATGGAGACACCATGGTTCCTGTATTCTCTAGAGTGAAAATTGATGGAAAAAGTTTATCATCAATGATAAAATCTGATGCAAAAAAAACTATCATTAGTGAAACAAGAAATTATTGGAAGTCACTTAGAAAATACAAGAGCAGGTCACAATTTGGCATTGCAAAGAATACTTTTGACGTAATATACTCTGTCCTCAGAAATAAAGAACTTTCAATACCTGCATCGGTTATGTTGAACGGAGAGTTTGGAGAGTCAGATGTCTGCATGGGTGTTCCTGTAATAATTAATAAAAATGGCATTACAAAAATCCAAGAAATCACACTAAACGACGAAGAACGTGAAATGCTGGCTACCTCCGCAAAATCAATCAAAAAATACATCAAATCTGTTTGATTTTAATTACAATAGCAGGAAATGTAATCCATATCCGACAAAGTATGCAACCAATGCAGCCACTCCTCCAATAATTACAGTATACAATCCTGCTCTAATTTTTGATCTTTTCACGATTTTACCTTTGATCATTCCTACCAGAAAGAATGCGGCAACTACCGACATAGAAGAATACATAAAAGATTCTGAATTTGGTTCAAATCCAATTATCATAAAGACCATGAAAGGAATCAAAGGAATCAGTCCAATTAAATTAAATCCCACAAATGTACTAATGGAGCTATTCATTGGCTCTTTTTCATCTTTGATTAATCCAAGTTCTTCTTTCATCATTGTATCTATCCATACCTTTCTTCTTGACGTAATAACGCGCACAATTTCCTCAAGAAGTTCCTCCTTGAATCCCTTCTTTCTATAAATTTCTCTGATCTCGTCTCTTTCCTGCTCTTCTAGATTGTCAATTTCCCATTCTTCTTGTTTTCTTTTCATTTCAACAAATTCATTTCTAGCTTTTGTTGCCTGATAGTTTGCCGCTGCCATTGAAAATCCATCTGCAAACAGATTTGCAAAACCCAAAATCAAGATGATATTAGAAGGCAATGAAGCCCCGACAACTCCTGCTACTATAGCAAATGTTGTAACTGCGCCGTCAATTGAACCATATATGAAATCATCAAAATGCCATTTCATTTTTTATATTTCTTAATGTGTTTTTAAATATCATTTAACAATTGCGCGAATGATGTCAGTTTTACTAATTATGCCTGCTATTGAACCATTTCCATCTTGGACTGCCAAGCCACTAACGTTATTTTCCAGAATAATTCTGCACGCATCGGACAGATTCTGATTGAATTTTATCGCAATTATCTTCTTAGTCATAACATCTCTTGCCAAGGATATATTGCCGAATCCTCCTTCTGAAAGAAATCCCTTCCTAATTTGATTGGATATGGTAAAACCTGAATCATCCTCCTCACTCCCTAATTCGATTGAAATTCTAAACAAATCTCTAAAAGAGATTATGCCAATTTGGTTTTCCTTTTGATCTTTTACAATTATCCTTGAAATTCTATTTTGAAGCATTTTTCTAATAACTTTAAACAATGGTGCTGCAGTATGAGTAAAGACATAATCTTTACTCATATAGTCCACAACTTTAAGATTATTTGAGGTATTATTCAAATAATAACTTACAAAATCCGTCTTGGTAATGATTCCTATTATTTTTTCATTTGTCCCACTCACAAGAGAGCTGACTTCTTTTTCTATCAATATTTTTGCCGCATCTTGCATTGAAGTAGTTTCATCTACAAATATCAATGGTTTCATAATTTTTGCCAAAGGAATATCGTCCAAACCCTGATTACTTGTATTTGAAAATAAAAACAGTCCGATATCTTTTTCGGTTACTATACCGACTGGTTTTCCAGATTCTGTGACAATTAACCTACTAAAATTGCTTTCAAGTAATTTCTTTATCACTTGAGAAATTGTGATATTCTTTGAAATGGAAATTGGACTCTGTGAATATTCTAAAACTGACATAATGCATGAAATCTAATTTTTGTATAAAAACAATCAATTAAATTTTCATCTGTGAATGTTAATTTTTTTTCAAATATTAAGATAATACCCAAGCTGAAAATCATAATCTTTTTTATATTTGAGTTATTTTACCTGAAAATATGGCAAAATTCCAAAAAATTCTTGTTCCTCTTGATGGTTCAACTAACGCTAATCGTGGATTAGATAGAGCTATTGAGATTGCAAGAGAAAGCGGTGCCGAAATTACAGGATTCTATGTATTTCATTTGCCAATTTCGGCCGGCATAAAATACACAAAGAAAATGAAAGATGAAGCACAAGACAAGGCTGTAAAAGCAATTGGACCTGCCATGCAACGTGCTAAGAAAGCTGGTGCTTCATTCAAGTACAAGACTGGTGGAGGTCATACTGGCTCAGAAATTGTAAGATTCGCTGAAAAAGGAAAATATGACATGATTGTGATTGGGGCTCGAGGCATGGGCGGCGCCAAGGAGGCGTTTCTAGGTAGTACCTCCAACTACGTAATGCATAAAACAAAAGTTCCTGTACTTGTGGTAAAATAACCAATTTTTTCACTTGATTTTTTTCACACTACGTGTATTCCTTTGATGTATTCTCAACTCAAGTTATTGATTTTCTAAAATTAGGAAATTTGTATTTAGTGCCAAAATACAAATTTTAACCAATATTGTTATTTATTAAAATAAAAATTAGAAGTATAAAAATAGGAAATAAAGTGTTATCAGAACGAAGAGTGTTTTATGGTAGAAAGTAATTATGACATTTTAGGAGTTGTTGAAGGCTCCTCGGATAAAGAAATAAGGGATGCGTTTAGGCGACTTGCCCTTCAATTCCACTCAGACAGAGGTGGAGAAAATGAGCAATTCATCAAGATTAAACAAGCATATGAAGATCTGAAAATTGGCAAAAAATATCCTGAAACAGATCTTGAAAAGCTAAAAAACTCTAGAGTCTATTCTGGTGAATCTGAAGAGAATATAAGACAAAAAAACCTGATTCTTGGCCAACAGATATCAAAAGAAATGCAAACTGCAGAGGAATGGGCTGCTGCACTTAACCGAGCAAATTCCACTGCAACTAGACTGTTCGGTTCCAAAACCCTTGGTGAAATAGAGCTTGAACGAAAAGCAAATGGCGCACTTTCCATCAAGGGAAACTTTATGGCTGGCAGTTTAAAGTATGACGGACCAATAATAATGCAAGGAAACATTACAAGTCCTTCATGGACAGAAGAGTTTAGAACAACAATTCATGTAACAAAAGGTGATTTCAAATTCATCAATCCAATTGATAACAAGTATAGAATTGAAAATGGCGCAAAGCTAATTGTTGATAATGGGAATGTCGTTGTGGGAAATATTTTCGGCAGAAAATTCAAGACCCAAGATCCTGATGGGAGAGTCGGAGTGTATCATACAAAAGAGCATCGCACTCACATTATTGCTCCACAAGGAAAGATTATTGCCGAAAACGTAGTGAATACAGTGCTGTTAGATGCTGATACAATCATTGTTCTAAACCTAGAAGATGATATCAGGATTCGCGGTCGTGAAATCTTAATTTATGGAGGAAAGATCACATACGATACCGTAATTGAACTCAGAAAAAACGGTTCTATTCGATTTTTTGAAAATTTTTCAATGCAAGGCATTAGTAATGATGCAATTATAAGACTTGAAAATGGAAAGGAGATTAGTCTGTTTGATATAAAAATAAAAAAGATCAAAGACTTGGCTGACGAGTATGTCCCAAACAAAAATGAGTATGATAAAGACTCTACAATGATTGGCAATGGTTTTACAATTACCTATGAAATGCTAGATAACTTGTCTAAAAAACCATCAAAACCCCAAAAAACAGGATGGGCCTCAAAGTTTGGTTTTTCCAAAAAGTGAATTTTAGTTGTATTTTCATGTTCAGGAATCACCAAATTACATATTAATCTGTAAAAAAAGTTGATATTATGAAAATACTTTTGTTTTATGCAATTAGCTTCTTTGGTTTGGCATCTTTGATAGTTGTCCCATCTTTTGCAGTTGACACGTATGAGTTGCGAGGAACAGGAATTTCGCTTGATTCAAACTTGGATAATCCTGTATTATACAAATCCTCTCTGAGATTAGAGTTTACTAGTTTATCGGAGGTTTCCAAGGGTTCAGTAGTTCTAAAGTCGCAAGATAATCTAATTGCTGCTAGAATGATTACAGAAGACTGGCTCATGTCTTACAACGCTGATGGCTCGTTTGTGGGGTCTGGTCCTGTCAAAACATTGCAAGGTACATTTTATGATATGACAATTAGAGGAGAGCGAAAGTTTGTAGCTGATAATTGGTCCATGTGGGAAGCTGTGGGGGAATTGAATGGCTCAAACCAAGAAAGGTATTCCTTGAGATTTATCGTAACCGGAGATGATAGATTCTCTTCTGTATCTCCTCCGCTATCATTTACTGTTGTAATACCTAAAGACAATGCGGTTCAGGCAGAGTCTTCTTCTTACATTCCTGAAAAACCAACAGTATTTAGAGGAACAATAGTATCATGGGTAAACCATGATTCTGTAACTCATACTGTTCAGAGCCAAGATGGTAAAGGAAACGTCATATCTTTGTTTAATAGCGATGTTCTACAGCCTGGGCAAAAATTTGACTATAATTTTGAAGAACCAGGCGTTTATCAATATCTCTGTACCCTCCACCCTTGGCGATCTGGTGTAATCACTGTGGTATAACTCACGAAGAATTGATATTCACATAAATTCTGAATAATCCAATGGCAATTTCATTTAGTTTAGATAAGAAGTTGATCATTCTTGTAATGATTGTCTCCGTTATTGCCCTCTCAATTACTGCTTATCTTAGTTTTAATTATGCGGATCAAATACTCAAACAAAGACAAGGTGAGCAACTATTTGGAGAATCTAGAGTTCGAGGCGATACTCTAAGATTACTTTTTGAATCACGAATTGAACAAAATAATATTCTAGCAAATGATCCTATGATCAGAATTCTAGTGGCGGAGCTGAACCAAATTCCAGACAACAAACTAGATGAAGCAAGAGATGAAACTCGCAGAAGCTTTCTTACCCAAGTCCAAGCATTTCAGGGATTAGTTGGCTATTCAATAGGATTTGAGGATGTCAAGATAATCGGTGCAAATGGCAATCTTTTCTTTACGCTTGGCAGAGTAACAAATACTGATTTTACCAATGATCCATTGTTTAAGAAGGGATTATCGGGATCATTTGTTGATTTTGAGCCCACTCCCACTGGAAAAAAGATGATTGTTGTATCTCCAGTTTTCCATCAGGATAGTAAAAAAGGGGATGAGCCAATCGGAGTGATTGTTTCTAGAATGAGAACCGCTGCGATAGATAACACATTGCTTAACCTAAGTGGTTTGGGAGAAACGGGAGAGGTCTACATAGTAAATGACGGTTCTTTAATGCTGTCTGAATCTAGATTTATTGATGATGTAATATTCAAACAAAAAGTAAACACCATTCCTGTCCAGAAGTGTTTTAGAGAGGGAGAGGAGTACATTGGATTTTATCCTGATTATCGTGGAATCACGATATATGGTTCATCGTACTGTGCTGAGGATCTAGGATTTGTACTATTGGCAGAGATCGATGAGGCTGAGATAGTTGAACCTGTAATGATATTACAGGACCGCATTTTTCAAACTGGTCTTTTGATTACGACAGGCATGGCAATCATTGCATTTGTAATATCAAAGACCCTTTCAACTCCGTTAATCAAATTGAAAAATGCTGCAAACAAAGTGGCAAAAGGAGAGTTTGACGTACGAACAAACATCAGAACCAGCGATGAAATTGGTGAGCTATCACATGCATTTGATTCCATGGCACAAAAACTTCAAGATTCATTAATTGAGATTAAGGAAAAGGAAGATGTCATAAAAAAACAGGAAGATATACTTTTACAATTTTCTGATTATAGCGAAAATTATTGTGTATGTATGGTAGATATCATGAATTCAACGAGAATTACCTCGAATTTAACGGAGAGAGAAACTAGTGAATTTTACAAGATATTTCTAAACTCCCTTGCAATTATTGTAAGAAAATTTGATGGAATAGTGGTCAAAAACATTGGAGATGCCTTATTGTTTTATTTTCCAGTTGGCCATTCTGAAAAAGAACATACATTGAAGAACTGTCTTGATTGCTGCATGACTATTTCTGAATCCCACAGTGAAATTGCCAATCAACTAAAACAACAAAAACTACCCATATTCAACTATAGGATTAGTGCAACTTATGGTATTGTCAGAATTGCAAAAACATCTACATCTTCTGTCAATGATATCTTTGGGACAACAGTGAATCGTTGTGCCAAAATTAACCGTGCAGCTCCTCCAAATGGACTTATAATTGGACAGGATTTTTACAACAACGCCAAGAATATAGATGATTTCACTTTTCAGAAAAGCGACTCTGATCTGGTTTCTGCCGATCACGGATATGAGGTATACGTTGTATCACGCCTAAATTTTACAACTAAACTAAATTAATTCAGCAGATTTTTCCTTTGTAGAAATATCATATGATTCCTCAACGTTTGTTACGAAAATTTTTCCATCGCCTTTTTGCCCCGTATGTGCAGCTTCAATAATTGCCGTGATTACCTGCTGTACCATAGAATCCTGTACAACTGTTACAATAACGTCTGTTGAATTAAACTCGATCTTATGACCTCCGATCTCTGGCCTTTCTCCAGATCCCTGTCCCAATGATTGAATTAAAGTTACTCCACCTACTCCTGCCTTGGTAATCGTGTTTACAACCTTCTTTGACAATTCACTTTGAACAATAGCCTCAATTCTTTTCATAGTTTTGTTACTTGCACAGGCAATTTAAAAAGATATTTTCAATTATCAATCACATACCATATTCTCTTGGTTTTCAGGATTGGAAATCATATTATTCTTATATGAAAACCTTTTTCAAAGTACTGTCGTGAAGTGTCTTCTATTCTTTTTTATAATTGGATTATTTGGAGCTACTGGAACTGTCTTTGCAGAAGAATATACGGTAACAATTCCTTTTGGAGCATATGATCCTACCTTTGAAACGCCCGCAAATTTTTGGTATGAACCCCCAGTAATCTCTGTTCAAGAGGGCGATACTGTAAAATGGATCAATGATGACAGAGAAGGCCATACTGTGACTAGTGGTACAAGTTCAGGAAGATTTGGTTGGATGGGTGGCAGTGAGTTTGGAAAACGTACAGATCTTTTTGATAGTGGCAGATTCATGAATGGTGAATCTTGGTCCTTCACATTTGATGAAACAGGATTGTATACCTATTATTGTACAATACATCCCTGGATGGAGGGAGTTGTAGCTGTAGGAAAAGTCATCCCAGAATTTCCACATGATGCAAAGGGAAATAAGATAGAAAAATTTCCTATAATTTCGTATACTCCAGATAAGCTAATTGAGCTAGATATGACATGGGAACCGAACATCATAAAAACACATGAGAAAACAACTTTAATTTATCAAACTTATGATCCTTTAACAAACTCTAACCTTGACAAAATGCGTTATGATTTAACGGTTACACAGAATGGAGAAATAATTTATCAAGATGAAGGGCTAACTGGTGTTGGTGGTGATTATAGAAATATAATGTTTGATAAACCTGGACCTGTTGAAATTACGTTTGAGAATATAGAAAACTGGGGAGCGTCAGGAATCGAAGGTACCGCAAGAACACCAATGACTGAACCCTGGCAACGAACTGTTGTATTCACTACTATTGTTTATGATAGTTTCACAGAAGATGTCCTACACGGAGATATGATCCAGCCAGCAAAAAGAGTTGAATTACAATACCAGCTCATCCTATTGATTGTACTTATTCCTGGAGCAATGGCAATAATTGCTGTACTCTATATGATGTATGGCAAGGGCCGAAAAAATCCAACAAGCGAACCTGGCGCAGTTAAAATTTAAAATAATAAAAAGAAATTAAAATTGATTGAACCTATCTAATCGATTAGTTCAGTCCAACCTTTGACGAAGACTGAGTTCTTGTAGAGTGGAACTGGTTGTCCAACAGTAAAGTCCATTGGTCTCATCCAAAAGATTGCTTTTGTTGGGCATACGCCGATGCATGCACCATCAGAAATAAATCTTTCTGGGTAGAAGACAAATGCTTTACCTCTCTTC
>JAGQHF010000137.1 GCA_020431985.1 Nitrosarchaeum sp.
GAAAATAGATCCTTATACACGGGGATGTTTTGTTCATAGTAACGAAATTGGGATTCTGTTTCACCCGCAATAATTACAGAATCTACAATAGGGTATCGTGAGAGAATTGCGTCAAGTACGCTTACTAGTCGGTCTTCTCCAATCGAGTTTATAGAGGGTTTACCAATCCAGTCAGGAAACGGCCCTAGTGTTTCTCCATTAATTATGGAAAAGAATAGAGTGACTTTAAGATTATTTTTTTCATTAAGACCCATTATAATATCCGATTGGGCCCAATCAAATTCCCCTCGTTGAGGTTCAATGAGATTCCAAAATAAGTAAACATTGCTTCGTCCTATGCCAGTAGAAGATGCATCTGAGTATATGCTGTCAAGCTGTTGCAATGAGACAGATGTATTGGGGGGATTAATAACAAGACCAATTTTGTCATGGTTCTTTTGTAACGGAGTTGAGTCTAAACCTAGAGAAATGACACCAACTATAGCAATAACTACTACTGCCCCTATAGCAACTCCAAATAACTTATTCACGTAGATTCAAAAATAAAAGAAAGTAAAAAAGTTGCGAATCATCTAACCAGACGTACATCCACTATAGCCACATTCAATGCAGATACTGCATCCCTCTACAAAGACAAGGTTGTTTTTGCAGGTAGGACACAGACGATCTTCGGAAACTTCCTCGTTTTGGTGAGATTCCGAACTAATTTCTTCATCGTGAGCCTTTAGTGCCAGTGCAGCGTTAATCTGGGATTTGATGTATGAATTTGTTATGTGTGTAGTCACATAATCAGTAATGTGTTCGCTGGGCGTTACATCAAATGTCTTTTCAGCGTTTGCACTTGTCATGTGAAGTACCTGTTGGTGTCTTGAGCCGTCACGATATACGGTAATTCCTTTAAGGCCCAGTTCATGTGCCAACAGATATGCAGACTTTACATCTTCGGCAGTAACGTCATATGGCATGTTAATGGTCTTGGCAATCGCATTTCCAATCCAATCTTGCCATACAGCCTGTGCCATCAAATGATCTGCCCAGTGAATATCCATTGCAGTCACAAAGACATTTTGCATCCATTCTGGAATTTCCGGAATGCCCTTAAGAGAGCCATAATTGTCTGCAATTTTTGCAAGAATTTCGTCATTATAGAGGTCATGTTCTTTGAGAATCTCCTCAACAATTTTGTTAGTGTAGAAGAATCTTCCAACGGTTACTCTTTTTTCAAACACTAATGCAAATGCAGGCTCCATCCCGTTTGAACAATCTGCAATCATCGAGAGAGTACCTGTCGGAGCAACGGTTGTTGTGAGAACATTTCTAATACCATGTTTTTTGATTTTCTCTATTAGTGCATCCCATTCATAAGAATGGAGCTCTTTTGGTTTTTCATAATATCCAGCAACAGGAATCTTGCCTTCTGGGTATTCAGTTTTGGAACACAATGGGAATTCGCCGCGAGATTTTGCCAGAGCTACGCTTTCCTCCATGGAATAGTATGTCAGTGCCTCAGCTAGTTTGGATTGAAGTTCGTATCCTTCCTGAGAGTTGTATGGGATTCTCAGTTTGTACAGCAAGTCGGCAACGCCCATTACGCCTAGTCCAATTCGTCGTGATTCTTTTGAGGCAACATCAATTTCTGGGACAGGATAATAATTGACATCAATGATGTTGTCTAGAAATCTTGTAGTTTTTCTGATTGTTTCTTCATATCGTTGCCAATCAAATTCGTATTCACCATCAGCTTTTCTTTTAACAAGATTTACCAAGTTTATGGAGCCTAGATTGCAAGATTCGTATGGATATAGGCTTTGTTCACCACATGGGTTTGTGGCTCTCAAAGGAGCTTGTCTTGCCTTTGCAAATACATTGTACTTGTTAATTTGATCAAAGAAGATCAATCCAGGTTCTGCACTCTTCCAAGCAGATAGAGCAATCAAATCAATGAGCTGGTGTGCGTTAATTTCTCTAACAGGTTTTTTGCTGCGAGGACTTCGAAGTACATATTTGCCATCACTTGTGTTTACAAGTGCATGCCAAAAGTCCTCCCATACTCCTACACTTACATTAAAGTTTTCTAAAACTCCCGGCTCGGTTTTATTGGTGATAAATTTCTCAACGTCAGGATGCCAGGCTTCAATGATGCCCATGTTGGCACCTCTTCTTTTGCCTCCTTGTTTGACAACCTCAGTCACGGTATTGATAATATTCATGAAAGATACGGGTCCTGATGCAACGCCAGAAGTAGAAGCTACAATATCCCCCTCTTCTCGGAGATCAGAGTAGTTTATTCCAACGCCTCCACCTGATTTGAAAATAAGAGCCGCATCGGAAGTAGATTTCATAATTTCTTCCATTCCATCCTCCATTCCCAGCACGAAGCATGCAGAAAGCTGACCTAGTCTTCCTCCAGCATTCATCATTGTCGGAGAGTTTGGTAGGAAATCTTGAGAAGTCATAAGCTCAAAGTATTCAGATATTTTGTCAGCATAGTCATCTAGCTTTTTAGCAGCTAATAATGTCAGAAGATCTTTGAAACTCACTTTCATTTGACCTTTGTCTGCTAAAGTGATATAGTGATTTATCAGAGATCTGAAATGCCATTTGTTCAGGAAGTATTGTCCTATTTTGAATTTGTAGTCAAAACTATCAAGTTTATCAAGATATGCCTTTGCCTCAGCAATATCTTGCACAGTACTTGCAGATTTGTCAAAAAGCTGAGCATCATACAGAAGATCGCCTATGCCAACCAGAATTGCCACACGTTCAAACATCTGGGTAGGTGTTTCAATGATCTCATTTTTTCCATTCCTTAAGAGATATCGGGATGCAAGAACTCGTAGGCAATTGAGATCAAATTTCTTAGAAACAGGATCAAGTGTCTTGGTGTTTAGTACTTTCATTTTTTCGTCACGGAGTTTTCGTCTTTCGTGTCTGTAAACGATGTATGCCTTTGCAATATCACTATTGCCGCTATCAATCAATGTTGATTCTACAATATCTTGAATATCTTCAACACTAGGTACACGAGAACTGGTGAATCCTTGTTCCACTAATTTGTCTACAACTTTACCTGCAAGTTGATCTGCCAAACCACGATCGGCTTTTGATGTGGCGGCTAATGCTTTGTAAATAGCATTAGAAATTTTATTTTTATTGAAAGCCGTTACTGCGCCACTGCGCTTACGGATCTCAGATACAGTATTTTCTATTTGTGAATGATCCATTATAATTTCCCCGGTGATGGTAAGATTGATGTGGATATAACTTGTGTGCTTGAAAAGTTTTGATCCGGTGCTATCTGTAGTCAATATTTTTTA
>JAGQHF010000138.1 GCA_020431985.1 Nitrosarchaeum sp.
TGAGATTGCCAAGTTCATCATGAAACATGTAGCGGAATATTCGCTCTCCGTCCTTTTTGAGCTCCAGAATAAATGTGACATGTTCAATTATTGCCTCAGTCTTTGAGTCAAACAGTTTCAGTGTGATAAAATTCTCAGGATCTTTGGGATCAAATATGGAAGGAGATATGTCTATTGAGAGTGTTGCATTTTTGTTCTCAATAGATAACGGACGCATCTCTCCACCCAATCCGTGACCAAATGTTGTGTTTACTGGAATAAAGGAAAATACTACTAGGAAAATGATACTCAAAAGTGCTATTTGTTTCATTCAGATAACCTCAAAGGAATTCATGACATTTTGAATTTCAGATTTTTTTTCTGGACTTTGCAATTCGGGCAAATCACCAGAATAGTGTAGCATATACAATCTGTTGTCCTTGAAAAAAAGCATCTGTTCGCTATAACCCATACCGACATCAGAACCATCCATTGCAAAGATGGCCCAATCATTATCAGGTGAAACTTGCTCTGACAGAACTTTTACTTTCTTTGACTCCATCTGTGAAATCTGACTGTCAATGTATTCATGCAAATCAAAGTTATCTTGCTGTATGTCAAATACCGTAATTGTAAATTCTTTGCCGTGATCCTTTTCCACATACACTCCATCCACAAATCCCTTTGATTCAAGAGAACTCAACTCCTCCTCACTTAACTCATCGGACATCTTGTGGATGGTCCATCCACTGTCAGGCTTTGTAACTTGGAATCCAGCCTCTGTGTCTTGATATGTCTCAAATGAGAACAGACCAACATTTTTTGGATTGTTTATGTAAATTTCACCAAACCCAGAGATAACTAGAGTTCCATCTTGGAGGATGGTGGATTTTTCTTGTGGTTGATAGAAATAGTCCTCAATTATCATTCCAATCGGAGTACCAATCAGCATCGCAAGTAGACTCCATTTTATGATTTGTCTTTCTTTTTTGGATTCCATTTTCAAATGGGACTTGATTTTCTATAAGATGATGGTGTTGATGGTTTTTTTCTTTTCATGTAGATGATAGTTCCGAGCAACATAACTGCAGGTATTACAATAATTGCAACTGCAATCTCATAGTAAAACTGGACAGTCTCTTTTGGTTGAATTATGGTATCAGTCGTTACTGTCTTTTCCGGATTTTCATATACCATGGTAGTAAAGTCTGCCAATCTTCCGGCAGTATTGCCTGATAATTCAATTGCAGTTTCAGCTACAGTTCCAAAAGGCTTGATATTTGAGATTTTTACGATGATTGGTCCAGATTCTTCAAATATCCATTGTCTGTAATCCCCTCCGGCACCAGATACCGCTCCTTCATCCTTGTATAGTATCCGGTTGTTTTGTAGTATGACTATGTCATATTGTAATTTTCGCAACGGCAAATCGTTTACTGCATCATAGAATCTGTAGATGAAGTTAGCTTTTTCATGGGTCTTGATGATGCGCGGCTCCCACGAGAAATTGATCTCAACTGACTGATCTGGTGTCACATAAAATATTGGAAATTGCTCTATCTTGTTTCCTGCTGCATCATGTGGATAATCCGGTATTATTGGTTGTACCACAACTATGCCTTCCATCCAAGGATGAATTACGCAAAAGTAATTGAAAGTGCCAGTATCTTCAAATGTGTAGGACCAAGACTCTTCTGGCATGAATCTTTCACTATCAAACAAGCCATCCGGTGCTCCAAGTTTTTTTGAACTCATCCATTCAAATCTTCCAGAACCATCCCCGCTTGTAACCGTATGTCCTTCCCTGTCATCATTTGTCCATGTGACAGTATCGCCTTGGGTTATGGTCAATATTGGCGGATCGTACCATACCTCAGCCGGTGTGTTTAGTTCCGGATTAAATGCACCAAAAGGAATTGAAACCATAAATTCTTCAGCAAAAGAAAAAGGCGTATCAGATAAAACAAGCACGTAAACTAAAAATCCACTCAAAATTACAAAACCAAAAAAATCCAGATTCCTACCAGTAGATATTCCCATACAAGAAAAATACTTTATGTTGTTTTAATAATTCTACATATTGTTTGATAGTTCTACCAAAAAATATTACACTTAGTTTTGTACTCAAAGTTGAGGCTATTGTCCAAATCTTAAAACAGAGTTAGCTCCAATTTTGAGCAAGGGTTTCAGAGACAGAGGACATGATTTTCTTCTAATTTGTGCTTGTCAGATCTGACAGTATGCTTTTTTGGTATCGGTTTAGTCTAGATTTTAGACGTAGTTTAGTTTGGCAGCACGGGCACCTCATGCCAGAATAATTCAAAAAGATTGAACATTGTGTACATCTCTTCTGGCCATTTTCGTATCTTTGATGACCCAAGACAGTCTTTGCTTTGAATCGCTCGCACAGACCTTTACACATGTTCATTGCAGATCAATTTACAATAATTCATTAATTAATGATGGAGTTTGTTTGAGAGTTATACTATTTTTGAAAGCATGAAATTAAAGATAAGAGAACGTGTCAGCAAATCTATCTTTTAGCAAATCTGTTCTAGACATTCTAATCATTTCCATTATATGTGCAGTTTTGTCATGATCTTTTAATGCATATTCGTGAGTAAATCCAGGTATCTTTCTGACAATGTCATTTTGAATCAGCATTTTTAGAGTAATTGAAGTTGTGCTTGGACTTTTTCCTATAGTTTTTCGAATTTGTATAAAACTAGACTTTTTTTCATCCAAAAGAAATTCAATTATTTTTTTGCATGTCTCTTTTCGTATGTGAATTCTGATATTATCCTCATCTGGATTAAGATGTAAAGGAAACACCCAGATCTTTCTCTTCTCTCGTCTTATTCTGATAAAGTCATCTCTTTCAAGTATTTTTAAGTGATGGCTTAGAACGCCGTTTGCATATCCTGTTTCTTTTTGAATATCAAGAAAGCCAACACCTGGATTACGCTCCACCAATTTTAATATGATATTCTTTTTATGATTGGGATTTGACATTTTAGTCTCGCCTGAAAATTCCTACAGAAAAGAAAGTCAGCATCATCAAAATAAGCAAGTGTGTGATAACAGAGTCAATACTGGAATATGAAGGCCAGAAAAGAAATACCATGTTTAATGCGGCTAATACCTCTGCTGTGGTAACTGCCAAAAATGCAAACAATACCAGCAACAGCCGTGTTGTTTTGTATTCCAGATATGTTATGGCGCCTACTATTGAAAGAAAGGAACCAAGAATTATTCCAGCTATGTGAATTCCGGTGTGAAAGCCATGTCCGTGAAGAAAATGAGGCATAAAAAGAGGTACGCTGCCAGTAATTATCACTCCTGAAACCAGCAAAAGGATCTTGGATTTTCCTTTATTGTCAAGATGTAATTGCTGCATGATCTGAAATATTATTACTAACAATAAAAAAGATTGGTATAACTCTCAAACAATAGCAGCTGTATTATTTTCCAATTGCCATTCAGTAGTATATGGGTGATATGATAAAAAACAACAAGGTTACCATCCAGGCATTTATTGGTGTGGCAGCTGTTGCAATTGGTCTTTTTGCTTATCTTACATGGTATGTCTCCCCTGATGAGGTAACAGAAAGGGTTACAGTGATTGCAAACACAGAAGATGGCTGTATTGCTGAATCCTTTGATGGTTATTCTATCAATATTGGTCATTGTAATGCAGAATCTGGCGAAGTAATCATTGCCACTTACGATGCAAAAGAAAAGGCGAGACGCATATTGATGAATCCAACAAGTTGATCGTATGAAAAGCAATTTGAATCAAATTAACACTACTACAAAAGCAACTCTTGTCATGTCAGTTGTTGCAGTAATTTCAATTGCTCTTTGTAATCCAAATTCAGTTTTTGCACAAGAATCTGCTGAAGGATGGAAACGGCTTTCTGACATGCCTGAAACAAGATCAGAGATGGAGTCTGTTACCATTGGAGAGAAGATCTATGTAGTTGGAGGATTGAACAATAGTGAAAAGGCAACAAACACGGTATTTGTCTATGATACAAAAGATGACTCTTGGAGTACAGGAACTAAGATGCCCATTTCACTACACCATACCGGAGCTGCATCACATGAAAACAAAATCTATGTCGTTGGAGGATATCTTGACGGCTGGATTCCAAGCAACTCATTGTTGATTTATGATTTACAAACAGGTTTATGGAGTAACGGTGCAGACATTCCGACTCCGCGTGGTGCATTAACCGCACAGTTTGTTGGGGGAAAACTTTATGCAATAGGTGGATTCAACGAGTCTGTTTTGGCAAAAAATGAGGTCTATGATCCTGTCACAGATTCTTGGGAGTCAAAATCAGACATGCCAACACCAAGAGAGCACCTTGCCTCTGCTGTTTTAAAGAACAAACTTTATGCAATAGGCGGCAGAACGGGGCAATACAACCTGCATGCCTTTGAGACATATGATCATAAATCTGACACTTGGGAGACTTTGGACCCTCTACCTACTGCAAGAAGTGGTTTGACTGCATCTGTTCTAGGGGATGCAATCTTTGTCTTTGGAGGCGAAGGACCGCTTTATACATTTGAAGAAAATGAGGCATATCTTCTGGGAGAAGGTTGGCTGGAGCAAACACCGATGCCAATTTCCAGACATGGTTTGGCCTCATCAACTGTTGATGATGTCATTTATATCATAGGTGGTGGTGTTGCTCCAGGTTCAAGCTATAGTGCAATAACTGAAAAATATCACAATACCGTAATTCCGGAGTTTGGAGTGATTGCAGGATTCATCTTGATAATTTCTATTTCGGTGATAGTTTTGATTTCAAAAAGCAGTATGATAACAAGATGGAACTAGAACCATGATATGTTAAAACACATGGATAATTGTCATTTTATGTCTTGATTCCACAATATGAAAATCAAAAATGATAACCTCAATTGAAAATCATATGTCCAGTATAATAGCAGAATATCATTTCATTGTATAATGGTAAACCAGTACGTATGGGTAGGTATTGCAGTAGGTGTTTTTGTTGCAGGAATTGGAATAGGTTTTGCAGTATTACAATCAACAACACCGGGACCTGGTCCAATGAACTTTGGCAACATGTCCCCTCAACAAATGAGAGATGCAATGCAAGACACGAACTTTAGACAAAACATGATGAACGAATTTAGGAATAATCCTCAATCAATGCAGAACTGGATGGGTCCTATGATGAATGATCCAGAATTACAGTCACATATGAGAGGAAACATGATGCAGAATTCCCAGTTCATGCAGGGAATGATGGGGCCAATGTCGATGGACCCTAAACTCAGAGAACAGATGTTACAGACCATGATGAATAATCCGCAAATGATGGAGCAGATGCAGCAGATGATGGGTTCAGGAAACATGATGATGGGCCAAGGCATGATGGGAAGAGGCATGATGAATCAGCAGATGATGGATATGATGATGAGTCCAGATACTATCTCAAATCCTTCAACTACCATTCCAAGCAGTACAGACCCACAGATGCGTTCATTTGACATAGAGCTTGGAGAAGTGGAATTCTTTGCAAATACAGAAAACGAAGAGGGTGCAGAAGATACGGTATTTGTGGAACTGCACAGATGGAGTCCAAATACCATAGTGGTTAACAAGGGCGATACTGTAGTGCTCAAGGTAACAAACCCTAGAGGAAACTATCACTCCTTCTCGATTCCAGAATTTGGAGTGTCAACTTCAATGCTTGATCCTAGAGGCGGAATTGAGACAATAGAGTTTATTGCAGACAAGGCAGGAACGTTTACCTTCTCATGTGATGTTCCATACAATCCCGACAAGCAGTGGTGTGATCCTGATCACGCAATGATGACAGGAACATTGATAGTTTTGGATTCAAATAAATAATTCACAACTCTTTGGGTGCAAATTAATTGGTTCTTGGATTCCAATTTGTAGGCATTTTTAGATTAATGTCAAAAAAATATGACAATCAAAGACATCACTTAGTAAACAATACATCTAGTGATCCGGTTTTTATTTGATATTGTACCCATCACAATGTTAGTTGATAACAACGCATTCAAAAATAGAAAGACAACTCCTTGTTGTTTTTTTCATGGCAATATCTTTATTTGTATTTCAGATAGTTGGTGGCATATTATCAAACAGTATTGCTCTTATTGCAGATTCATTTCACATTATGCTAGACTTTATTGCAATTGGAATATCTCTAGCTGCCTTTAGAATTGCAAAAAAGAATCCCTCATCAAGACTCACGTTTGGATTTCACAGAGCAGAGATTATTGCCGCATTTGTAAACGGAATTACGCTTATTGCAGTATCTGTATTTATTGTAGTTGAGGCATACAGGAGGATCTTTGAACCCCCTGAGGTTGACTCCATTTTGCTTGTTGTTTTTGCCAGTATAGGACTAGTAGTGAACATCGTAATGGCCAAGAAATTGAAGAAAGACAGTCATTCTAATCTAAACGTCCATGGTTCTTATCTACATGTGTTAGGTGATCTGCTCTCTTCTGCAGCAGTCATAGTTGGAGCCATGCTTGTGATTTTACTAGATGCCTTCATAATAGATGCAATTGTGGGATTAGTCATTGCTGCCATCATTACACGTTCGGGTATATTGTTGTGCAAAAAATGCCTACACATTTTCATGGAAGGTACTCCCGAAGAGATCAAGATTACAGATGTTGCCAAAGAACTACGTTCAATGGAGGAAGTTGTAGATGTGCATGATCTACATGTGTGGACATTAACATCAAATCTCTTTTCAATGACAGCCCACATAAAGGTAAGACAAGAATATCTACACAACCCCGATAAAATACTAAAAAAAATCAATCACAATATGAAAGAAAAATTTGGAATTGTACACAATACCATTCAGATTGAAAGTGAACACGATCTAATTGATCTTGATTAGATTTTTGCAGAGAATTCAAATATTTTGATTATTAAAAAGAGTTAAACGATTCAAAAACTATTATCATATTTTTTACCATGTTTGTATTAATTATTCATTTAATTTCTATATCATCAATAAACTATTACTAGTAACTTCATCTCCTACGTAAACATATGCAAACAATTCTTGATTTCCCGTAGTTTCTATCGTTACCCATCCAGTGGGACCAAGTCCTTCCAAAACATACATGGCACTAACATTGCCGGTATTTCTGTCAATTACTCTTACTCTTGTCCTTTGTATTATGATTTCTTCAGAGTGGGAGAAAATTCTAATTGGTTTTTGTTTACCCTCCTTGTCAATTCGTACTAGTTGGATCTTCAATTAGTAATCACTCTTTTGTTATTATGAAAACATCTCCGATTTTTAAAACAAATAAACACAAATCTTTCATTATGGTATACTGAAGGTATACTATTGCATATATACTTTTAGTATACCAAAATTCACAGGCGTTGTGAAAAGCATAGAATTAGTAACAAAGATTTCTAACATGGGAGACAAAAAGATCATAATTATTCCAAAAAATTATCATGAGTTATTGAAAAAACGAAATCTCTTAGATAAAGAGATCAGTGTAACACTAGAGCAGATCTCCTAGTGTATTCGAAAATGATGAAATTATGCTGAATAGTTAACATAATCAAAGAATTTCTTCGCAATTCTTATCAACTATTGCTGCCATATTACTGTCTCATGAGGAAAAGCATGTCGGCCAATTTAGAATTCTGCATAAATAACAAGATGTTAGATAAGATCACCTGAACTCATACAAAAGGAGTAGAGGAAAATGTCTGACAAAAAGATACACCAGTTAAACGTAAGGCTAAACCACAAGAATTTTGTAATACTGGAACAGATCTCAAAGGACATAAACCAGAGCCCAAGTACTTTGGGCTCACAAATAATATCACAATGGATTGAATTTTACTATTACAAGATACACAGAGGAGACATCATTTTCTCAAGACAGATTGTCAGAAAAATTATCAGTATTTTGGACAAGTCAAAGATTGATGAGGTTTCCAAATTCATGGCAAAGCACATCATAAATGAGATAAGATTGCAGGAAGGGGAAGTCACATATGCAGTATTGGCAGAACACATACTAAAATGGAACAAGGGAAACAGATTACATCTAAACAAGATAAGACATAGTGATGATCACGATGATGAATCCTTGGATGTATTTATATCAAAACACAATTTGGGATGCAACTGGTCTGAGCTTGAATGCAAGACATACACAAAAACCTTTGAAATGGTAAAACAAAATGTGTTCTCTAGTGAATATGATGAGGACATGTTTTGTATAAAGGTAATAAACAGAAACGTTTTGCAATAAAACATGTCAAAAAATTTTGAAAAAACTAGGCACAAATGCTAGCATTTGTAGCATTTCTAGCATTTGTAGCAAAGATAACATGGGTCGTTATATGTAATTGGTTCCATTTTACAATTGATGGAAGACATGGAATGTCAAAGCAAATGTCTTTGCCAAAATCCAATTTTGGTTACAACAATAGAAGAAAACGAGATTGTGTGCAAGAATTGCGGTGTAGTGTTAGGGTTTGATGAGCTAAATTCTGCAGATACCATTCCATATCATCAAATGATAAACACGCCAAAGATCAGCCTGTACATGAAAAACCAAAAGGGGAGCAATCCGCATGATGTCAAAAAGATAATAAAATACAAGAAACTCAATGTTTTAGATAATACATCATCTGATCTTGCACTGTTTTCTGCAATATGTGACAAACTCTCACTTTCATCTCATGTTTCAGAACATTGTTGGAGATTATACAAAAAACTAAA
>JAGQHF010000139.1 GCA_020431985.1 Nitrosarchaeum sp.
CAGCTTGGCCCCAATTCTATTAAAAAAATGCAAGATAGAAGAAAAAACTCACTTAAACAACTGAATTCTAATGTTCAAGTTCTTAACGCATTGTTAAAAACAATCACTGCCCTTGAAACAAAATACAAACAAAATATTTCAAACTAGTTCAAAACTACCAAACTATTCTTTTAGCTTGCTCTCTTGAAACACGTCTGAGCCATACCAGCAGTACCTAAAGTAATCAAGGCACCACTCATGAAACATTGGATCGTTGCTGTAAAACATCTCACTAAGATCAGATTCTCCATCCTTGGTCGCAAACAGTATGCATGCCTCTTTTTCACTCAGTACCACCACAGTCTGTACGTTGCTTGCCATCTTCCTCTCTACCAATCCCTTCTCTACTAGCTTGTCAAAGCCAAGCTTCTTCAAAAGCGATTTCCGTCCCTTTGGTACTACTGCCGATTCGGAGAATATGTAGTTGAATTTCACTCCTTTTTTTACACGGTTAACTAGTGGTTCAATCAGGTCTAGTGGCACCTCTGAGAGAATTTCATAGATGTATTCATCGGCATTCTTGTAGATTGCCTTCCACTGTTCCATTACCTTCGAGAATCCCTTGATCTGTTTCCCGCTAGCAAGCTGTCCGCATCGTATCTTGAATTTGTGTGGAATATCACCCATAATGTGTTCCTCAAAGTATTTTCTGTTCTGAGACAGAAATACAATTGTGGGTACTTGCGTGCACACAACCTCTCCAAACGTCGTAAGGGAATACTTACCATCAACATTCTTTTCTATCAATCCACTCTCCACTAATCTGGTAAAATTTCTATGGACTTCTTGTTTTGTAGCATCTAATTCCTTTGCAATTTGCGTGGGAGTTGACTTTTTGCCCAATAGTATGAATAAGATGTTTAACCTTTGGGGACTGGCAAGATCCAAGACATAGTTTGCAGTTTCATCTATCAGGTTGCTCATCAGTGATATCTTCCATTTACTGCATAAAAATTAGATGAAAATAAGCTCATGCTAACCTACTCTATTACCTCGATTAACTCTTTGAGTTTTCTCCTTGATTTTGGAGGTTTTTTCTTATCTGGATAACCGATGCATAATATCGACGATGGTCTTAACTTGGTTCCAAGAATAGATTTTACCTTCTCCTCATCAATCATTCCAATCCATATGGAACTCAGACCTAGACCCGACGCTGCTATTTGAGCATAGGCTGCGGCAAGCGTTGCATCCTGCATTGAAAATTTCTCTAATATGTTCTGGGGAAATTTGAGATTAACTCTTGCGGGATCCATACAAAATACCAAAACTAATGGTGCGTTTACGTAGGGCTGCTTATTTGCAGCTTCAACAAGTGCTTCCTTTGTCTTGTTGTTTTTTACATAAAATATCTTCAATCCCTGAAAGTTTCCGGCAGTCGGAGCTGTGTCGGCAGCTGCTAAAATCTTGTCAACCTTCCATTCTTCTATCTTACTTTTTGCAAACTTTCTGGTAGAGCGCCTTGTCGCAAATATTCTAAACACATCTGACTCTGAGAGTGATTGGTCCTCAATCTCTGGCTGGGATGATAATATTGCCTGCAGCAAAGTTTGTTTGTCTTCGTGTTTTTCTAAATCCCTGTCTTCTTTCTTCTCATCCTTTCTTATCCATACAGATGGATAGAATTCCTTTGGATTGATATGAATATACTGTGGTTCATGAGGTATTTTGGCGTATTCTAGAATTTTCTTTTGAATCTCAAGCGTGTCTGCTTCTAGGGGTCTATGTCCTTGCAGTGTAAACTGTGTAACATCGGAATTTACTAATATTGCGCTTACTTGATCTTCTAGAGTTATTTTTCCTGCCTTGTCTCTTTTTAGAATTTCAACAAGCGAGTCAAGCTCATCCTTGGTTAGTATCACAGTGTCCGAATCATCTTCTTCTGTACCCTTCCATACTAGCCTACATCCGTGTTTTGAGGTGTAGGCTGGCTCTACTTTTGTAAATCTCATGGTGTTATCTTATCCAAGTCTGATAAAAAAGTGAGCCGGGGGTTATGCTGCCCCAGCAATAAATACACCAATGCCCATGCCCATGATAACTCCGAGTCCCATGCACATGAGATCGAATTTGACTACTTTTTTGAATGGTACATGAACCATTTGATTCCACGCATTGGTTTGCATCTGGTTTGTTTTCATGATTATAGTATGGCACGGCAGTTCATAGAATGTGGTAAATTCTTCCTACTATGGGTAAGCTATACAGCTGACCAAGGATAATCTATCTACTCCGCTATAACATAATTATGAGAATAGACTCTTGCCGCAAGTGTGGACATATTCCGCATGTTACGAAGTACTGTAAAATTTGTGATCAACCGCTGGAATTGCAGTGCGACCAGTGCCACAAATCCGAGGATAAAACTCACTTTTATTGTACTCTAGAGTCTAGTGCTACCGTTTGCTAATCTCATTTGGAGAAACGGAGGTTAGAAGCATCAATTTTACTAGTCTCTTGTATGCTCTAACATATTTCATGGGTTATTCATGGTCATATTTCCCATCATTTGACTGCCCATCATGTTTCCACCCATCATCTCCCGCATCTGCTCCATTACCTCGTGGTTTTCTGACATGTGACCTAGCATCTGCAATCTAATGTTTGGGTCATCAATCATCTCTGCCATCATTTTCATCATAAAGTCATGATTGTCACTCATCATCTCTGTCATCTGTTTGACGTGTTGTGGGTTGTCCATCCATTGCTTCATTGCTTCTGGATTATCCATCATGGTCTGTTGCCACATTGCCATCTGCTGTGGATCGTTTACCATATGTTGCATCTGTTGCCGGTTCATCATCATTGGGCTTATGGTATTCTGTTGAAATGCAACATATCCTATGCCTAATCCGGCTACAAACACAACTGCCGCAATTACAAGCCAAACATAGAAACTAACCATGATTTATTTTACAAAAGGACGGTATTATACTATTTTCCAAATTTTGCTTGTGAGATTCAGGCCTAGTTTGGTTGGAGTTGGTTATTGATCACTATAGCGAGTGTTTGTATGCAGATTTTCTGTAGATTTGTCTACTTCAGTTGTGGATTTGTAACATTGTGTCTATGATATCAGTTTCATACAAAAAACCTTGAGTTGACTTTAGAGCACATAAAAACAAATAGATGCGATAAACAGACATTAAATCAAAAACAAGTAATCTTTTATCAAATTGATAGAAGGTGATGCGGAGTGAATATCTTGGACAAAAAGAAAAAGTAATGAAAGCAAGCATTCACTAAATTATATACGATAAACTTTCTTTTTCTATTCTCTTTCAAACTATTCAAATGATTATCACTAAACTCATGTTAGTGGAGTTATCAAAATTGTTCCTGACATGTCTGGGACAAACCTTATCATGGTAATGCTCTTTCCTAGTACATTACTTTTAACTTCTAACTGATCTGGAATCTGACCATTTACTGTAATAGACACTTTGTGTGGTAGGATCTCATCTGGTACATACATTATTACGTATTGGGGCCGATCAACAGAAAATCTCATCATGCCAAGTTCAGACACGAAACTAAAATCAGATACTATGGCAGGACTTCTGATATCTATCTTGAATCCTTCCACTGTTACTTGTGGTTGAAATTTTTCTCTGAGTTCTTCTGTCAATGGGCTCTTCTCGTATCTTTCTGAATCTTCAATCTCTAGTCTTAGGCCTTCAGTACAGTAATCCCTAGTCTCTTTACTTTCAATCAAGTCACACGATTGTGTACCCTTTTTGAAATCATGGTCTGTGAAAAAGGCAACAGTGGTTCCTATAGACATACTGCACTCTACAAAGTCAAACTTTTCCATTTTCTCTGCATCGCACAGGTCAGAAATCACTCGAGTTGAAATGCCGTCTCTTGTCAGTATGTTATCTGTATACTGCATCATGACACCTTTAGTGCACAATATGTCCTGATAAAATGACAGACTGTCACATGATTTCAGAGCCGAATCAAGATCATCTCCAAAATAATGTACAACACCATGGCCCATTCCATGAATGCAATCTTGATAATTAGACGACCCTACCAAATCATCACATAATTTGTCATATGAGGCAGGCAAATCCTCTCCTGACTCCTCAATGTTGTGGAAATATGCTCCTAAAACACCGTGAAAATACCCGCCTCTGCACATAGTAGCATCCATTCCTTTGAGGCTCTTTGCAACATCCCTAGTTTGGTTGTATGATGCATGGCCTATCTCATGGGACACAAAATGACAGTCATCAATGGTATTCATTTTTGACAATGCGATGGCCAACTCTATTGCCCCAGAATTGCTCCCTTCAATCTCTGCAATTCTACTGAAGAATTCTGAGTAACACAAAAGACGAAGTGTGTCTTGATCTGTTTCAGCACATGACTCTATGTTCTGAAGATATTTTATGGCCAAACTCTCGGAATACAAAATAGGCTGAGAATCATCTGCATCTAAAATACCATCATTGTCATCATCAGTATCCTCAGATGACCCAATTCCGTCAAAATCAAAATCAGCCCAATCAAGCGCATTGGCGTCAAACTGATCAATACTATCAATTACTCCATCATTGTCATCATCAGTATCTTTGTTATCTCCTATTGAGTCCAAATCATAGTCGTTCCATTCCGTCGCTTCATTGTCAAACTGATCAATACTATCAATTACTCCATCATTGTCATCATCTTCATCACACACATCACCAATCTTATCCAAATCAAAATCAGCTTGGTCGGAATTTGGGTTCTCTGGACAATTATCCATCCCATCAGGCATTCCATCCTTGTCCATATCAGCAAATGAGCCAGTGTTTGACCACGATAAAAATGCCAAGCCTAGAGTAACTGCTAGTAGAGACAGCATTAGTTTTATTTTCTTGTTTATGACAAAGGCATTCATAAAATGTGTCTAGTTATTATTTCCAATATTTTAACTAGTTGAATAAATCATTTTCATCTGATTGATACAAAGCTGATTGTGATTTAGGCAATCAATGTATTGTAACAGTCCTTGATAATTAATTTTGAACGCGTAATCGCTTTTCTTTCCAACGATTCCATTGGCTTAAACGTTATCAAATAAAATTACAATGACTATGCACATTTACACTACAGATTAAACATGGTCGACGATTTGCCTTGCAATTTTGTCATGACATGAACATTTACAAAACCTGTAAAAATTCCCGTCATGCTCTGCCTCACATACCTCGCACCCCTTGCCTTCAGCCATTTTTCATGCTAAATGCAAATATGTGATATTTTATTTTTTTGTTTTACCAAATGTTGCACAAATAATCATAAAATTCTTCCAATTGTACAGCTAATGTGATCTGAAAAATGATGTACTAGAATGGCGGAATCATACAAAATGAATGGTTCTTGCATCATGTGACTTATGGTATTTGCCCACCTGGTTCAAATTGAAATACCCTCTTGAAAGTAGATTTTGGGCAAGAATTTTGACTATCTGCAATCTATATGATGCACATTCATGCCTAATTTTGTGTAATATATCTGACAATTCATAAATAAATCTAATTTATCACATATATCTGACTTTATGTCATATTTATGACAATCTTAAAATAATGGTTTTGACACTATATTGATCTGATGAATTAATGGCACAACAACAAATTCCTGTTGTCCTTCTAAAAGAAGGTTCAACTGAAACAAAGGGCCACGATGCCCAAAAAAACAATATCCAAGCAGCAAAACTGGTAGCTGAACTTGTAAAGACAAGTCTGGGACCAAGAGGGATGGATAAGATGATAGTTGATTCTCTTGGAGATGTCACCATAACAAACGATGGAGCGACAATACTCAAAGAGATTGACGTTCAGCATCCCGCAGCAAAAATGATGGTAGAGATCAGCAAAACTACCGATAATGAGGTAGGCGATGGCACTACTTCCACTGTAATTTTAGCTGGCGGTCTTTTAGAAAAGGCCCAAGAATTAACTGACAAAAATGTCCATCCTACAATAGTCGTTAATGGTTACAAGATTGCAGCTGATAAAGCATTGGAGATCTTAAGAAGCGTAGCAGTTAAGGTTGACCCACAAGATAAGACCTTTCTCAAAAAGATAGCAAAGACTACAATGGAATCCAAAATTACGACTTCGGATTCCAAAATACTTTCAGAAGTGGTAGTTGACGCAATCCTTGCTGTAAGTGAAAAACACAATGGCAAGATTAAAGTTGACATTGACAATATCAAAGTCGAGAAAAAATCTGGCGGTTCAATGAAATCAACTGAACTGGTTCAAGGAATAATCTTAGATAAAGAGATTGTTCATGGCTCAATGCCAAAACATATCGATAATGCAAAGATTGCACTGGTTAACTGCCCATTGGAGATTGAAAAGACAGAGTTTGATGCAAAGATAAACATCAATTCTCCTGATCAAATGCAGCAATTCATTGATGAGGAAAACCGAATGATCAAAAAATTAGTGGATCAAGTGACTGCATCTGGTGCAAATATTCTGTTATGCCAAAAAGGCATTGATGACATGGCACAACATTATCTTACAAAAGCAGGAGTTATGGCAGTAAGAAGGATCAAAGAGAGTGATATGATCAAACTTTCCAGAGCAACAGGAGCTAGAATAATCACAAATATCGCAGAACTCACATCTGATGATCTTGGTTCCGCTGATCTAGCTCAAGAGCGAGAAGTAGAGACAGACAAGTGGGTGTTCATTGAGGGATGCAAGAACCCAAAGGCTGTCAGCATTCTGGTTAGGGGAGGATCACAAAGAATAGTAGATGAAGTAGACCGCTCCATACATGACGCACTGATGGCAGTAAAGGATGTCGTGGTAAATCCACACGCCCTTGTTGGCGCAGGTGCACCAGAAGCCTTTGTTGCAAACAAGCTAAGAGAGTGGTCAAATACACTGGAGGGACGTTCTCAACTTGCCGCACAGAGATTTGCGGACGCTATTGAAAATATGGCCGTGATTCTTGCAGAAAGCGCAGGAATGGATCCACTTGACGCTCAGGTTCAATTGCGACAAAGGGCAACAGATGGCAAGGCCGTATACGGCATTGATGTGGACAACGCAAAGGTTGCAGACATGTCAAATAGCGATATTTACGACCCGCTTGCCGTCAAGGAACAGGTAATCAACGGTGCAACCGAGGTAGCATGTATGATTCTCAGAATCGATGATGTGATAGCTGGCTCCAAGAGTTCAGCACCTCCTATGCCTCCCGGCGGCGGAATGGGTGGAATGCCTGGAATGGATATGTAATCCCATCTCTTTATTTTTAATTCAAATTTCTAAACATTTCATCATCCATCTGTTCAAATATCGATTTTGTCCATTTGGTTCTATCACGTCCATGTTTTTCAACATATTTCCTTTCAATATTATCTAGTCTTTGTTTTTCATTTCTGTCGATTTCTTCTCGTTTTTGAATAATGTTTTCCACTTCTTTAGTAGTGATTATTCCCTTTGCGTTTGCAAATGCTAACAAATCAAATTCTTTTCCCAGCGTATCTTTAGAAAATACTTCAAGACCCATTTCAATCAAACATTTGAATATGTTTCTTGCATGTCTAATATCGCAACTCGTAGTTACAATTGTTTCCCTGAGTATGTCTCGTTCATTTTGACTATCTGGATACATTATACTTCCAGACAAACAAATGTCTCTTACAAGTTCTGAGGCTTTTTGTTCTGATACCTTTTCATTACCAATTTCTTCTATTTGCAAGTTGTTTCCCAAAACCTTTGAAATTATTCCAGTGATTTTATAGTCTATGTCAAAAAGCATCTTTTCAATTCTGATTGTTTTTAAAATGTCATCTTGTTTTTCTAATTTCTCAACTAATCTTTTTCTTTGAATGTCTAATCTCTCGATTTGTCTGCACAGTGTGCCTGCAAGGTTTTCTTTTCCAAACTGCATTGTGATTTGCTTGTTCCAGTATTTGATGTCCTCATTTACTGTGTTTCGATTCACATCAAGCATTTCTGCAATCTTTAATGCAGAATATCCGTTTTCAAAATGGAATACATAAACTTGATCTCTTCTACCTTCCTGATCATCTTTACTGTATGGACCGCCTAAACTCTTCTTTTTCTCTAATAACGTTGTCATAAATTCCCAATTAAACACATACTCATTAGTTTTCTGTTAACAATGTTAACAATAAAAACAAAATTGCCTAGTTCGATTAGTTGTGTACTCTAGTTCCAAGATCCTCTTCATCGCAAGATAAATTGTAATGCTGAATTGTTTACTTTGAACTTCTGGGAAACACTATGACCATCTCCTCACTAAATTTGTGGTTGGGTATGACCATTTTTTCTCCATCTTCTGTCTTGGCTATCGTTTTTGTTGACTGATATTTTACCTAGAATCATGGTGAACAGAATAATGTCCAAATACTTTTCATGTTGGCATCTTATTGGCTTCCTTTATCTTAGGTCTCTTGTCAAAAAATAGGCAAGCTGTAAGATCACCCGTAACATTTACCATTGTTCTTGTCATGTCCAAAATCCTGTCTACTCCTAAAATAAGTACTATCCCTACTGGTGGTATCCC
>JAGQHF010000140.1 GCA_020431985.1 Nitrosarchaeum sp.
GATCAAAGAGGCATACATTGAGGAGCTCAAATACTCTTTTGATAGATTTGCAAAGTCAATTGATGCAACCATATCCATTGCACCAGAGCTGAAAAAATATCTTGATGAGAATAGATCACTTCAACTGCTCAATGCAAAACCGCGATCAAATGTTTTGCTTTCTGGAAGCATACTGTCCGCCGCAGTTTTTCTTGGTTCTGCAATCATACATGATACAAACGAATCCCTTGGGATTGCAGGAATTGTTAGTGCCCTAGTAATAATGGGAATAACTGTTATTTTCAGAAAAAGATGACTTATTCTATCTTGATGTCTTTTCCATGTTTTTGAACAGGAATAGTGACCGTCAGAACTCCATTTTCGTGCTTTGCGGAGATGACCGCATCTTCTTTGATGTCGGTTGGCAGTCTTATCTTCTTGTCAATGATGTTAGGACGCTGATTGCATATCACATTGTGTTTGTCCTCTGATTTTTCCTTGCAGGCTTGGATTGTCAAAAAATTTCCATCCAGTGACAGTTTGATGTCTTTTTTTGCAAACCCTGGAATGTCAATTATCAGAGTAAGATTGTTATTTTCTAGGTAAATGTCTACAGGTGGCAAGACAAATTCATAAAACTCGCGTGACTTGTTGCCTATTTCCTTTATCATCTCTTTTGCCATAGATTTTACCAGCTCCATTTTGAATTATATGGCAAATTTTATGTTATAAATCTTGATGGACTTTCTGCCTTGTTAACGGTGTATGATTCACCGTATACGTAATATTTATCATATTTGCTCCTATGAATAAAAAATCTATCAACACGTTTCATTTTTGAATATATGACAGGTGGATGCAGTAAATTCTAAGATCCACTTCTAAGTTGATTCCAATCTCATTGAAGTGTGAGGTGTTGGGAGATGGTGAAGACAGTAGTTTTCATACCTATGTTCAAGTGTATCTGAAATCAAAAATGATTCTCAATTTCTGAGAATGATACATATCCCTTTAAATCTAAAACATCCAAGTAGCCATAGGAACAAAGATTGGTTCAAGAAATCCATTTTACATTATTAATAATCCACCTAATTGTTGGTTTTACACTTGTATATCTTGCCACAAAAGCATTCAAAAAAACAAAATTTCCGCCAATGGCACTTCTTGCAATTGGATTCTCGCTAATTGTATTAGGAGACACCGTTGTTGGTGATATCACATCCGTATTAGAGGAGAATACAATAGGCGAAATTATGGAAGAAGGAATTGAGATTGCAGGTTTTATTGTTCTCATACTTGCGGTGAAAAAAAGCTGAAATGGATAAAACCGAAGAGATTATCTCTGTATTATATGACAAGCAAAGTAGAGATATAATCCAATTGCTATCAAAAACAGAACTTACCATTCAAC
>JAGQHF010000141.1 GCA_020431985.1 Nitrosarchaeum sp.
GATCAAAGAGGCATACATTGAGGAGCTCAAATACTCTTTTGATAGATTTGCAAAGTCAATTGATGCAACCATATCCATTGCACCAGAGCTGAAAAAATATCTTGATGAGAATAGATCACTTCAACTGTTCAATGCAAAACCACGTTCAAACGTTTTGCTTTCTGGAAGCATACTGTCCGCCGCCGTTTTTCTTGGTTCTACAATCATACATAGTACAAACGAATCACTTGGAATTGCAGGAATTATTGGTTCTCTTGTAATAATGGGAATGACTGTTATTTTCAGAAAACGCTAATTTACTCTATCTTGATGTCTTTTCCATGTTTTTGAACAGGAATAGTAACCGTTAGGACTCCATTGTCGTGCTTTGCGGAGATAACCGCATCTTCTTTGATATCTATTGGTAGTCTTATCTTTTTGTCAATAATGTTGGGACGCTGATTGCATATCACATTCTGTTTGTCCTCTGACTTTTCCTTACAGGCCTGGATTGTCAAAAAATTTCCATCCAGTGACAGTTTGATGTTTTTTTTTGCAAACCCTGGAATGTCAATTATCAGGGTAAGATTGTCATCTTCTAGGTAAATATCTACAGGTGGCAAGACAAACTCATAAAACTCGCGTGATTTATTGCCTATCTCCTTTATCATCTCTTTTGCCATGGATTTTACCAGCCCCATTTTGAATTATGTGGCAAATTTTATGTTATAAATCTTGATGGGCTTTCTGCCTTGTTAATGATGTGTAATTCATTGTATACGTAATATTTACCATATCTGTTCCAATGAGCAAAAAAATCTACCAATACGTTTCATTTTTGAATGTATGACAGGTGTATGCGGTAAATTCTGAGATCACTTCCAAGTTGATTCCAATTTTATTGGAATATGATGTGCTGAGAGATGGAGAAGACAGTAGTTTTCATACCTATGTTCAAGTGTATTTGAAATCAAAAATGATTCTCAATTTCTGAGAATGATACATATCCCTTTAAATCTAAAAAATCCAACTAGTCGTAGGAACAAAGATTGGTTCAAGAAATTCATTTTACATTATTAATAATCCACCTAATTGTTGGTTTTATACTTGTGTATCTTGCAACAAAAGCATTCAAAAAAACAAAATTCCCGCCAATGGCACTTCTTGCAATTGGATTCTCATTAATTGTATTGGGAGACACCATTGTTGGTGATATCACGTCTGTATTAGAGGAGAATACAATAGGCGAAATTATAGAAGAAGGAATTGAGATTGCAGGTTTTCTTGTTCTCATACTTGCGGTGAAAAAAAGCTGAAATGGATAAAACCGAAGAGATTATCTCTGTATTATATGACAAGCAAAGTAGAGATATAATCCAATTGCTATCAAAAACAGAACTTACCATTCAAC
>JAGQHF010000142.1 GCA_020431985.1 Nitrosarchaeum sp.
GGTTTGGCAGTATCTCTCAGAAAAATGGGTTATGATGTAGGGGTCATGAAACCATTTGCAGCAGGGACCGTTCAGAAAAAAGGATTCCGATCTGAAGATGTGGAGATAATTGCTAGTGCTGCCAAAGTTGACGATCCTGAAAATTTAATCAACCCTCAATTCTTTCCAATTGCTGCATCTCCATACACTGCATGGAAAACCCTCAAAACAAAACCACAAATAAACCGGGTACTTGCTGCATTTAAAAAACTGTCCACAATGCACGAGATAGTTCTTGTCGAAGGGGTGGGGGGAATTATGACTCCTATCTTGAAAAACTATTTCGTAACTGACCTAATCCGAGATATGAAAATTCCAACCATAATTATCGCGAGAAATAGAATTGGAACTATAAACCACACAATTATGACCTGTCAAATGTGTAAACAGTACAAAATCCCCATCAAAGGAATAATCATCAATGATTTTGAAAATGGTTATCCTATCAATGATTTGAAACGAGATTTAAAAAATCTTACAGGCGTCAGGTTGCTTGGTTCTATTCCGTTTATCCGCGACTTTAGCGATTCTTCTTTGTTTAACACATTCAAGAAAAATCTGGATCTTAGTTATTTGCAGAAATAACCTCATATTCTTAGAATCTTGAATTTACTTTCTCCATGAACATTTACAAACTGGGCTATGTCATAGATAATTTTTGAAAATGTGTTATTTGATTTGTTTACTGTGTATCTTTGATTCTGTATGCTGATGTTTTCTGCTGTAACCAACCAAATATTTTTCTTTTCTGGCTGTATTCCTTGTATGTCTTTTATTTTTTGTTCTATCTGCTTTAGGTCGTTTATTTTTGCTATGTGTATCACCAAAGTCTTTTTTGGATCTTTTTCAAGGGTAGTTGCATCTGGAATCACTATGTCTATCTCAACCCCTTTGACATTGATCTTTCTTTGACTGTTGATTAAGACGTTTGTCAAAAGGAAGTGAAGCAGACCTGTTGCAAAAGTTCCAATGTTTTCATGTTTATTCTCTTTTGTGATTGCATCGTAACAATCCAGTACTGCCTTCTCAATTATTTCTGAATATTTTTGCTTTGACAGAAGATGTTGAATGATATTCTCATTTTTTTTTAAATAGTCAAATAGATATTTTTTGATTGGGTTTTCTTCTTCCATCATTCATTAAACACGTAGCGTCTTTCGCCTCTTGATTCTTTATCTGTCTTAACATCTATCAAGACAAACTCATGTTTTGGATTGAGCAACGATTCCTCTGGCAAAAGTTTGTTTTCATGAAGCTCTTCATATTCTCCTAATGTCAGTTTCTTTCTATTTCCTATCTCTGATTCTAGGTTCATGTTTTTTACAATTTCCTTGTATTCTTCTTGAATCACACCGCTAAACACCATTGCACTACTTCCACTTCCATAAGAGCCAAATCCTACTCTCTTGCCATCCAGGTCTATCCCCTTTTGATATTCAAACTCCAAGCTACTCCTAAACCCAAGATATAGAGATGCAGTATACAAATTTCCAATCATTTTTGAAGCAATTAGAGAGCTTGCAAGTTTAGATTCATACACTTCTTGATATTCTTGGGTCCTAGTGAATGCTTTTGTAAACTCATGGTCTTTTGCCATGAACTCTTGATCCCCTAGAACTGATTCTATTGTTCCTCGAGGATCTTTTGGTATGGGCTCTTCCATTCCGATACTTTGTATTATTTTTCTCCATCTGGGTAATTGTCGCCATTCGTGTCTTACGAGATATGCTAGTGCCTTTTTCCCCATATTGCTGTATGGTAAATGCATGTTAAGATAATCAATATGATCTAAAATTGTCTCTCCTGGTTCCATCTTGATTAACCCTGTTGAAATGACCTTCTTTTTGTAAGCCTCTAGTGCCTTTCTTACCTGAATCATGTATAACAAATTAGAATATTGTCCGTGAACTATCGGAGTCTCTTTTCCAAACGGTCTGTAAAAATCATATTCATCTTTGATTGATGTGGATGTTACTTTAGGATCAAAAGACAGTAATCTTGGCTCATCATTTAATAGCATTGCCACAGCACCAGCACCTTGAGTCATTTCTCCGCTGGTTCCCATATCATATTTTGCTATGTCTGAGACAACAACTAGTGCATGTTTTCCTTCTGCCTCTCCAGCTCTAATCCAATTTGTGTTATCATATAACGCATATGAACCACTTACACATGCAAACTTTGTTTCTACCCCTCCACAGTGCTCAAATGCACCTTGTCCATAT
Organism: Nitrosarchaeum sp.; assembly: GCA_020431985.1. Taxonomy (GTDB): domain Archaea; phylum Thermoproteota; class Nitrososphaeria; order Nitrososphaerales; family Nitrosopumilaceae; genus HKST03. The sequence continues at coordinate 2,265 of JAGQHF010000142.1, forward strand.
ACTTGCTCAAGCATTCCAATAACGTAAGAATTCATTGCCTTTGATTCATCAAATGAAGATTCAGTTGAGACGTACAACCTTCCAATATTGTCTGGAGATAACTTGTTTTTCTGCATTATCTTTAAACATGCATTTGCTGCTAAACAGGCAGGATCTTGGTTAGTGTCTACTATTGCCATTTGTGATACCCCCAAGCCTTTTTGGAGTTTTTCAGGATCTAAACCCCGTGCAACTGCAAAATCATTTGCGTCTACATATAATCTTGGAATGTAAATTGCAATGTCGTCTATTCCTGCTGCCATAAAGCTTGGCTCAGTCTTTTCACATAAAAGGATATTGCGAGCACTCGATCTTCTTTATTAGTAAAATCTTTACATTTTCTACTTTTTGTATCGCAACATTCTAAAAATTTTCTGATTTTAACCCATGGAATCAAAGATTTTTTCAAATTGTGAGATTGGCTGAGCTCCGAAGATCTTAGTTACCTGATTATCTGGTCCTATAACAAAAAATGAAGGTGTCCCTGTGAGCCCCAATGCTTCGGCATCTTGGTTACTTGCAAGAATTGTTGAGGAGTATCTTGAATTTACCATGCAATCTGACCATTTATCCATGTCTAATCCAATCTCCTGCCCGAATCGGAAAAGATTTTCTGATGATGCCCAACCATTATTTTCACCAGTCCAATTGTTGTATAAAACATCATGATATTCCCAAAACATTCCTTGTTCCTCTGCGCAGTGGGCACCATGAGATGCAGTAACCGAATCTGCACCAATTATTGTAAAGTCTTTAAAGATCATCTTTACCTTGCCTGTCTCAATAAATTTTTTCATAATGTCGTCTTCTATGTTATGAAAAAAAACATTGCAAAAGTGACATTGATAATCTCCAAACTCAACAAGCGTAATTGGTGCGTTAGGATTGCCCAATACTGGAGAACCGTTTTCCAGAAATGTACTCATTGTTACTTTTGCCTTTTCTGTTTCCTGCGTTCTTGGAACCGTATCAATCATGAGTTCCTTCTGTTCTGAAACTCCATTAAACGTCAAAAACACTATCAAAATAACAGCTACTGTAATTCCAGCTCCTATTCCGACAGACGGTCCATGAATCATGTTATTCGTGATATTTGGCGTCATTTAGTCTTTTGTAGAATATTGTATTAGTGATATTTTCAAAATCTGCATGCATATTTTTGAGAACTCTCGGTTAGCATTTTTGCATCCTGTATGGATTTCCACAAGAATAATTTCTTATTTCTAATTATGTTTTTTATGAACATATGATTTCCAAAAACAAGACTATTTGGCTGATGTTATGTCTCGCTATTTTCACAAGTGTGATTCCAATTTTCTTCAGAGGAATGACTACTCCAGTAGATACCATGTCTTGTTTGTGTTGATTTTTTGTGTTTCTAATGCGATAAAATAATCTAAATAGCCGATTTTTCTAGAGTAAATATGAAAAAAGTTTTCGTTAATGGATATGGATCTATAGGAAGCAGAATAACTGCATTTCTTAAAGATGATCCGGAGATATCTGTTATCGGGGTTGGAAAATATTCTCCGGATGACAAAGTAACCGAGGCGATTTCAAGAGGCTTAAACGTCTATGTCCCTGAAAAAAAATTGGATAATTTTAAAGACTATAAAATTTCGGGTACAATAGAATCTGCATTAGATGATTGTGACTTGGTAATTGACGCAGCACCAGGTGGCCATGGTTATCAAAATAAGAAAAATCTGTATGAGCCAAAAGGAATAATGGCTATCTATCAAGGTGGCGAAACGACAATGGGGGAAGAATCCGTCTCTGATATTTTGTTTAACTCCAGAGCAAATTATGATTTGGTACAAGGAAAAAAACATGTCATGCAAGGAAGTTGTAACGTTACAGGTATGGGTAGGATTCTTGGTCCATTGAGAGATAAATTTGGTGAAAGACTTATTCGATTCGATGTGACTTTGGTAAGACGATGGGCAGATATTGAACAAACTGAGAAAAAATTACAAGACACCATAGAAATGTCAGAAAATCCTCACCATGGTGAGGATGTTAAAACCTACTTTGGTAAAGACGCACCGCTGTTTGTCAGAGCTATTAAAGTTCCAACAAGACAAATGCACTTACACATCATGGATGTTAGATTCAAAGATGTTGCTCCTGCACCTGTAGAAATACATGATATCTTCAAAGATGAGTTTGGAGTGGCAACATTATGGACAGCTAAAGGTACCAAGGATGTACGAGACTACGCAGACAATATGGGATTTAACTTTACAGATACCAATATGATCCACATACATGCTAATATGACTGCCTCAATAGGTGATACTGTTCAAATGATGTATTCAGATGACCAAACTGGAATCGTTATTCCTGAAAACCATATGTTAATGCAAGCCATGCTTTTTGGTAAATCATACAAGGATGCATTTACACATACTGAATCAATATTCCATATGAAAGAAAAAAAACAGAAATTGGAAGAACACTTTGCAAAAAAATAACTCTATTTTCTGATTCTTTCTATTCTTACCTTCTCAGGAATGTTTTTAGTTACTTTTTCCACAATTATCCTGAGATTTTCTATTTCTAATTTGTCTCCCGCTTGGGGAATGTCCTGTAATTTTTCATGTAACAAACCACTAAGAGTACTGTAGTCATCCCCCTCGGGTATTTCTGATTTGAAAATGTCATTGATTTTCTCTATTTCAATATCTCCATTAGTCACGATAGTATCCCTGTCGATGGTTTGATGATCAATTGGAGGTGTGATATCTGTCTCATCTTCTATGTCTCCGATGATCTCTTCTATCAGATCTTCTAATGTTACTAGTCCTTCCACACCGCCGTGTTCATCTATCACTATTGCCATGTGGGTCTTACGTCCTTTCATTTCTTTCAATAATGAACTAACCATTTTTTCTTGAGATGCAAAAACTGGCTTGCGTGCAATTTGTTCCAAAGTCTTCATTTTGTTATCATTTTCAAGTTCTTGTAAAATATCTCTAACATGTACAAATCCCAAAATATCATCTGTCGTATCTCCGAATATTGGAATCCTTGAATGTGTATTTTGATTAATGGATGGAAGTGCTTCAAACAATAACATCTTTGCAGGAAGCATGAACATTTTTGTTCTTGGAGTCATGACTGCACGTATTACAGTATCATCAAACTCTAGTGCACTGTGAACAAGATCACTCTCATCTTTCTCTAATGCCTTATCTGCCAAACCCTGCTCTACAATTCCCTTTATCTCTTCTTCGGTAATTGGTGGTGAATGATAACTACTACCAGTTAGTTTTACCATTGCTTTTGTTATTATCTCCAGAAGTTTTACAACAGGCCAGAATGCATAACTAAATATCAATAACACAGGAGCAAATCTCAGGGCAATTTTTGTGGCATTTGCATTACAATATGTTTTAGGGGTGATTTCACCAAAAACTAGAATCAAAAAGGTCATTATGCCTACAGCTATTCCTAACCCATCATTACCAAAAATCCTAATCGCAATACTTGTTGCAAGTGCTGAAGATCCAACGTTTACTAGATTGTTTCCTAAATTAACACTAGACATCATCCATCCTGGATTATGCTTTAACTTGTATAGTGCTTCTGAACCCTTGACCTTCTGTTTTTTTAATTGGTTAACTTTGGAATTTCTTGTACCGACCAGAGCCACTTCCAACCCACTAAAAAATCCGGAAAAGCCAATCAGTATTGCTAATACCGCCATCTCAATCCAAAGTTCTACCATATAGCCCTCCAGAAAATTAAACTAGAACAACCATTCATGTTATTCATTTTATTTTTTATACACCATCTCTTGGTTAAGTTAAAAATGTAAATTCGGTTTTTAAGGTTTTAGTTATTCTTGTGCGTATTTGATTTTATTCTAGTTTTTTGGAGGATTTGCAAATTTGTTCTGTGGGTTATTGTGGTATTCTACAGGTAACATTGAATCTTTTTGCCTGCCTGTAAGTATGCCTACCACTGTATCGTCTTTTTTAATAATCTCTTCCTTGATTAGTTTTTTAACTCCTACTACTGAAGCACCTGATGCCATTTCACAATCAAATCCATTTAACCCAACTACCGACATACCATCCATCATCTCGGAATCTGTTACTGTAGTCACCACACCATTTGTAAATTCCAACGCACGAAGTCCTTTTAGGATATTTGCAGGTCTGCCTATCTGTATGGCTGTTGCTTTAGTTTTTGGTTTTTTGTTTTGCTCATCTAAAAAATCATAATATTCTTGAATTAATTCCGTATTTGGATTTCCTTTATTCCATCTAAGCTCTTCTTCATTAAACTTTCCATTGTATAATTCGTATAGCGTATTTGCCCCTTCTGCATTAATCACTGCAATACGAGGAACTTTCTTTATCCATCCCCATTCATAAAGCTCCATCAAAGCCTTACCACAGCTTGATGTATTTCCTAGAGCTCCTCCTGGATATACGATCCAATCAGGAACTTCCCATTTGAAATGCTCTAATGCTCTAAAAGGAATTGTTTTCTGTCCTTCAATCCTAAAGGGATTTATGGAGTTAACCGTGTAACCCTGATGATTTTTTGCATCTTCCAATGATTGTTTCAAAGCGTCATCAAAATTTCCGTCAACTTCTACAATTTGAGCTCCGAATTGGTAAGCTTGACTGAGCTTACCTGGTGCAATTTGTCCTGAAGGTATGTAAACATCGCAATTGATCATTTCATTTGCAGCAAACATCCCAGCTGATGCTGATGTGTTTCCTGTAGATGCACAAACAATTTTTTTTGCACCTACCATTTTTGCATGGGTTACAGCAGTTGCCATTCCATTATCTTTGAATGAACCACTTGGATTGTATCCTTCAGGTTGTAGCCATAAATTACTGCTAGATATACCAATGAATTCTGCAGCCTTTGACATCTGATATGGCTTTGATTGTCGTCCTTCTGATCCATCTAACGATACCAGAAAATTTGAACAATCATCTATGTCTTCTGTGTCAATTTGACAAAAATTTAACAGTTCTCGAAATCTCCAAACTCCACTTTCATTAAATATACTGCCTTGAGGATTTCTTCTTTCATAGAATTTTTCTTTTAAACTATGTGAGGGTGTTTTTTTGTATTTCACATCTAAAAGGTGTCCTCTCTCACATTGGACATTGGTAGTCTCTATTGGATATTCGAGACCACATCTTGGATCAATGCACTTTAAGTAAGAATTGCCCAACATGATTAATCTTTGTACCTAATATGATAATTTAAAGTAAGAAGCATCTTTTGTGACGGAAAATATCTTTTATCACATCAGGCATTCATTTAATGCACTGTTCTAAATATGCATAAAACAATCTCAAGATCACATTAGGCACGAATACTTATTTTTACTGAATTACTAAAATATAGATTGGAATATGCCTCTTATTTTGTATGGCTACTTGGAATGATTACTTCAAGGGGATACTTCAGAAGACCGTGAATTCTTATCTGATCTTGCTAAATCTTGATGATAAGCCAGGAGACCTTGATATTATTGAAAAAGAATTGTTGAAGATGACTAGTTTCTTCAATGTAATGATAAATAAATTAGATTCTGAGAATCATCACTCTAAGGATTTACTTGCACTAAAACCACTTCTAGAATATTACATTGACACCTATTATTTTGAGAATGAAATTACAACCATTTCTTCCTTATATTCACAGGATTCAAACAGAATCAAAAACATACGTTTAAAAATATTAGAATCATTCAATGACAAAAAATTAATGAGTAAGATCAAAACAATTATTGAAGAACTGTGACCGATAACACAAAAAAGTGTATTTTATGTGGGTGTAAAGATCACCGATTAGTTGGTTGTATCAAACACATTTCAAAAAAATGCTCTTGTTTTAGAACATGATCTTGAAAAATAATCAATTTAAATCAGGCTATTTTTTTGGCCCTGATCTAACGTGGAAATTTAAACAGCATTTGCACTCTTTTTTAACACATTCTTCCTGAGAATGGTGACCACATATGCCACATTCACAACTACCTTTCATGTATTTTCATTATTCTAATCAGAATATAACTAATACTGAAATGTTCTAAATCTTGTCATTTTATTTCTTAGATCTTGACTTTTTAGTAGGTTTTGGTTGTTTTTCACTCATCTCTTTTTCAATCTCAGCTGCTTTGTTATCTACTGCTTTGATTATCTCTTGTATTAGCCCATCAAGATCACTGTCTTCAGCAGGAGGTTCTACATTACTCGCAATATCATTGATCGTACCTGATATCTCTGCACTCACATCTTCAAAACTTTCTGGATCTTCATAAGCTGCATTATAGAGGTTCTTCAGATTATTCACTTGCCCAATTACTTGCTCGGTCAACATAATCCTGTACTCTGTACCGTTCACGTCAAACTGTTTGGCACTCATATTTCAATTTCCAAATTCCAATGCTTAAATGTTTTTAGTTTTATTTTCTTGACTACGTTTGTTCCTAAAATATGATGTAATCTAACGCTGATGCATCGCTAATCAGTGTTGTATGGCGAGAACCGACAACATATCCATTTTTGATGTCGTTTGCAGGAATCCATCTATTAGTGGATGTATAGTGACGTTTTTCTGCCAATTCTCTTTCAATAGACTCAATATCAAATTCACCCTCTTCTACTTCTTGCGTTGCAAGATGCTTTATTGTAACTAGTATTTTGCTAACTTTTACTCGATCTCCAAATTTCCATTTTGATGGAGGGTTTTCGTCTGATACCTCAAGTACCTTTATTTTCATCTGTTTGTTTCCAAATGCGTCATAACTGACAAGCATCCTTTCATCTGTAAATTCTTCAAAGCTCTTTCTTGACCTATATTCTGTTTCTGATTCTGAAACTGTGACTAGGTAATCTATCCTATCAGAATCTGTCGATGATGTTGTATCTTCTATGATAGTTGGTTCAGGAGTTGACTCTACCACAGCTTCAGGAGTTGACTCTACCACAGCTTCAGGAGTTGACTCTACCACAGCTTCAGGAGTTGACTCTACCACAGCTTCAGGAGTTGACTCTACCACAGCTTCAGGA
>JAGQHF010000143.1 GCA_020431985.1 Nitrosarchaeum sp.
ACAAAGGGATCATTAATTCGAATATTTTTGAAGATTATTGTGAAAAAGAAAAAGAAAGGTTTTGGTTAGTTGATTGGATATGGAATTGTGTTCTCGACACAAACATGTGTAAAGTCTAGCGTGGTATTTCCATCATCGTCAACTGGTCTTAGTGTAAACTGGACAACTATCTCTGCATCAGTATTTGGAGTCCATGTTAGTGGAGAACCAGTTAATGCATTTGTTCCAGTAAAAACACCAGGCATATCTTCAAGGAATAGTTGATTTTGTTGTTTTACTTTTACTTTCCCAGGAGACTCAAAAGACAGATTTGAAACCTCAAGAGCAGGTAAGCCTGCGGCATCATTTGACGACGTACAATACAAACCAGCTAATGCTAATTATACAAAGTGATTATGCCATACAGGATTGAATGCATTTCCTTCTTGTTTTTCGCTGTCAAGTACTCCTGCGTGAGTAGTTGCAACCATCAATGAATCACCAGTACCACCCAACCCATCCAAGGTTACAACGCCGTAACCAAAGGCACCATCAGTTCCACCTTTACTGATGCGAGTTGCTGTGGTGATTTGAGAGTCGAGGGTAGACTGCCCCGTGGTAGCTGTTGCATATACAATGTTGCTTACTGCAGATGCCAGTGGAGTAAAGACAATCAGAGCAAAAGCTGCAACAAGAGACATACCTAAAATTACTTTTGTTTTAGTCATTATCATATGAAAATCATATTAACATATAAGTGTCCTGTTAATAATAACTACAAAAATAGCACATCAAAAGAATTTCTTGTGTAACCATATGCACAACACATGAAATACATCGATGATTATACCAAAGTTCATTCCTGTTCAACCCACGATACCTAATTCTACACTTGACCTCAACCCCACAAAACGAGCATGATTCGGTGATTGCATACACACCAATCTCAAAACCCGATTGAGGATGTTTTGGCAATTGCCACAGACATATTGTAGATTGGCTTTACTCACTTTTCATGCGTAATTTTGGCCAATACTGGAGGTAATGACAACATATACACGGTTGTGGGAGATTTTGATTTGATATGGATTGAGAATAGATCAGTTGAGAAGAAATGATGAGTAAAGAGAAACAATTTGGCGAAAACTGGATAATTGTTGATAGAACATTTGGGAAACATGAATTATGTTATTGCCAGGGATATGATAGAGAGATGAACCTGTGAGTTTGAAAAATTGGAATAAATTATCAAAAACCAATCATATCTTGATCCTAATTCAAAAACAACGAGAAATACTTGGGAAACTTTAAGACCACACTTTTCATAACATGAATCGTTTCCCCACCAATCATTCTACTACGCAGAACAATGGTTTCTCGTCAAGATAGTTACGTCAAAATGATAT
>JAGQHF010000144.1 GCA_020431985.1 Nitrosarchaeum sp.
CCCCGACAACATCTTTTTCATCAAATACTGGAATCTGACTTATTGACAACTGGTGCATTTTTTTTATTGCGTCATGAAGCGTATTATGTGGTGTTAGCTTTACTATGTCCTTACTGCAAAAATCCCCTACTGTATGTGATGAAGATTTACCTTCCAAATTTGCAAGATTGTCGAAGATTCTTTTTGCCGTCTCGTAACTTGGTTGACTTCTACCTGATTCTATCTGGTTTATCATGGAAGTACTCACTCCTGTCATTGAAGCAAGCTTTTTCTGCGTGATGCCAATCTTCAACCTCATCTGTTTTATTGCATCTATTCTTGGCAGCATTTCATTATGGATTTGATGCTTCCTGTTTTAAAACATGGTGTGTTACTTTGATTTTTTGCTCTTTTTCTTTGGTTGTTCTATAGCTGCCTGGGCTGCCGCAACAATTGCAATTGGTATTCTGTGTGGTGATGCACTGACGTAGCTTAGATTTGCACCGTGACAGAACTTTATCGAATTTGGGTCTCCTCCATGTTCACCACAGATACCTACCTCCATCTTTGGCTTTATGCTACGTCCGCTGGCAATTCCAATCTTCATCAAACTACCTACTCCATTAACATCAATCGACTGAAATGGGTTTCTCTCAAGGATTTCCTTGTCCATGTATTCTGGAAGGAATTTGCCTTCTACATCTTCTCTGCTAAAACTAAAGGTGCCCTGTGTCAGGTCATTTGTTCCGAAACTAAAGAATTCTGCAGTACTTGCAAGCTCATTTGCTGTAAGTGCTGCTCTTACAACCTCAATCATGGTTCCAAAGTTAATCTTTATCTTTGTTTTGTACTTTGCCTCCATTTCTTTTTTGATCTCATCATAAATCTTCTTTATGTGATCAAGTTCTGAAATGCTACTTACTTGTGGAATCATGATTTGTGGGTTTGCTTTTACTTTCTTTTCTGCAAGTTCTGCAGCAGCTTCAAACACTGCGCGAATCTGCATTTCATAAATCTCTGGATATGTGATTCCGACCCTGACTCCTCTGTGACCCATCATTGGGTTTATCTCAGCAAGCTCTTTTGCACGTTTTAGTATTATCTGTAATTTTTTTACTTCTTCTTTCTCATTTTTTGACTCGAGTTTGTGAATTTTATCGTTTAATTCCTCTGGGTTTGGCAAAAACTCGTGTAATGGTGGATCTAAGAGTCGTATTGTTACAGGGTATCCTTCCATTGCTTTTAGTATCTCGATAAAATCGCTCTTTTGGAGCTGGCCTAGTTTGTTTAGGACCTTTGTCCTCTCTTCGATGGTTTCTGCCATGATCATATCTACAAACAAACCGATTCTGTCATTTGCATTAAACATCCTCTCTGTCCTGCAAAGCCCTATTCCTTCCCCTCCATATTCTCTTGCCAATTTGGCGCCCTCTGGAGTATCTGCATTTGCTCTTATGCCAATCTTCTTTGCCTTTCGTGCCCACTCTAATACTGTCTTAAAATCTTGTGTGATCTTTGGCTCTATTGTGGGGACCTCTCCGATAAACACGCTTCCTGAACTACCATCAATAGTAATTGCATCTCCTTCTCTTATTGTATTTCCGCCTGCTGTACACTGCTTATTGTCATAATCAATTTTCAATTCAGAGCATCCAACTATGCATGGTTTGCCCATGCCTCTTGCAACAACTGCTGCATGAGATGTCTTCCCTCCCCTGCTTGTCAATATTCCGACTGATTCAAAAAATGCAGGTACGTCTTCGGGTTTAGTTTCTTCCCTGATTAATATCACCTTGGCTCCGTTTTCTCCCATTGCTGTTGCTCTTTTCACATCAAAAACTGCAACTCCGCTAGCCGCACCAGGTGAAGCAGCAATGCCTTTTGCAAGCTGAGTAAAATCTTTCACAGCACTAGAATCTATGGTTTTATGCAATAATTGCTCTAACTGTTCTGCTTGTAATCTAGTAAGTGCTTTGTTTTTGTCAATCAGTTTTTCTTTTACCATGTCTACTGACGTCTTTATCATGCCTGCAGCATTCATCTTTGCATTTCTTGTTTGAAGAAGGTAGAAACGACCTTGCTCTATTGTAAACTCTATGTCTTGTGGTTCTCTGTAATGCTTTTCTAGTTTTTCACAGGTCTTTACAAGCTGCTTGTATGATTCCGGAAGTTCATCTTTCATTTCGTATACTTGCTTTCCAGTCCTTACTCCTGCAACAACGTCTTCGCCTTGTGCATTGACTAAATACTCTCCATAGATGTGACGTGTTCCGTCTCCAGGATTTCTAGTAAAAACTACTCCTGTGGCACTGTCATTTCCCATATTTCCAAAGGCCATGGAGACCACGTTGACACCAGTTCCGTCTGCAATGTCTTTTGTAATGCTGTTCTTCTCTCTGTATACTCTGGCTCTTTCTCCCATCCAACTACTAAACACTGCCTTTATTGCAAGCTCCAGTTGTTCTGTAGGGTTAGATGGAAATTGCTTGCCGGTATGTTGTTCACATACGTGCTTGTATTGCTCCACTATTTTTCTTAATGATTCTTCGTTGAGATCGCTGTCTGCTTCAACATTTTGTTTTTTCTTTGCATCTTCCAGTATGTTGTCAAATTTTTTATCATCTACTCCAAATACCACCTTTCCAAAAAGTTGGATGAATCGACGATACGAGTCCCATGCAAATCTCACATTGTCGCTTTTATCTGCAAGTCCTGCAACTGTTTTGTCATTTAATCCCAAATTAAGTATGGTATCCATCATTCCAGGCATGGATATTGCAGCTCCGGATCTCACAGACACCAACAATGGGTTTGATTCAGAATTCCATTTCTTGCCTGTCTTTTTTTCAATTTTTGCAATGTTCTTTTTTACTTCTGCCATCAGTGTTTTTGGCAGTTTTTTGTTATTCTCATAATATTTTTTGCAAACTTCAGTTGTTATTGTGAATCCTGGTGGAACCGGTAGTTTTAACCGCGTCATTTCACACAAGCCGGCTCCCTTTCCTCCTAACAGCTTTTTCTTTTTGCCGTCTCCTTCATCAAAAAAATAAACTTGCTTCATTTTTTACGATTATCAAGTCTAAAAAAGGGGGTATTAAACCATTGACTTAGCAAATTCGGACATTATGTTATCCCAGTTCTTTGCTTTGACTATGCCGCTTGCCACCAGAATTCCTTTGGATCCTAACTCTATTGCCTTTTGCACATCCTCCCCAGACACAATACCTGCACCACAAAGGAGATTCGTGTTATTTTTTGCACTGTCTACCGATCTCACTGCTTTTGTTATAAGATCCGGTTGTTCTTTGGACACTGCTTTACCAGATCCTATGAGCTCAGGCGGTTCTATTGCAATATAATCCGGATTTAATTTTGCATATTTTTTTGCTTCATTTACGTCCTTGACACACACAACTGACATCATCTTTAGTTCTTTTAATCTCAAAACAAGTTTTGCAATATCTTTTGCCGGAATTCTGTGTTCACTGTGATTGATGAGAGAACCACTCACTTTTGATTTTCTCAACAACTCTGGCACGATAAACCCGGTCGTACTTCCTACTTTGGCATCATCTACGTGCTGAGCCAGAATTGGAATAGATCTGTCTGTTACTGCCCCTATCAGGTGTTGCGGAGGCGCCACTGCAATCTTTACCTTGTATTTCTTTGAAATTCTTTCAGCGGTTTTAACAAACTTCTTTATTTTGTCTCCTGCAACCTCTTCATAGTTTTTACAATTAATTATGAACATTCGTTTTTTGAGATCATTTGTATCTTATTTAATCCTTGATTTAGTTCTACTGTATCTTTATTCTATCGTATTTTCTTTTCATAATCAAAACAATCATCATCAAAATAACAGCTGCAATATTTGTGCCAATTATGAACACATCTACTACTATTATCCCATATGCTAACCAGAGTATTGCACCTGATGAGATCAATATCATCAGATATTTTGAGACATCTTTGAGACTCTTGGTTCTGTATCCCTTGACTATCTGTTCTATCCATCCAGATAAAATTAAAACTCCTGCAGATATCCCTAAAATTGTAAGTAAACTACTATCAATCTCCACTTCTATTACACTCTAATTCCAGAAAAATTCATCCAGTCCTGTTTGCTTTGGTTTGCCAAGCATCGTATCAAAATCCAAATTCATCGACGACGTAATTTGCTCTAACGTAGATTCCATAAACTCCATGTATTTTTTGGAATCTATTTCATCTTTCTTTGCCATCTCCACTGGTTTGACCCCTGGTTTGTTGATTATTTTAACATACGATATGCGGTCGCCTTTTTTTACTTCTCTGATGGCCTCTAACAGTTTGGCGGCCCTGATGTGCTGAGGTACTGTCTTTACATATTCTGATGGAGATTTGCTAATCATTACATTGAATGTAAGCTCTTCTAACGGGATTTCTTTCTCTTCCACTTTCTTTGCACATGTGGTAATCTTGTTAGAAATCTCCTTCTTGGCACGTTCAAAGTCTTCCACTGACTTGACCTCTGATAGTACTATAAGCAGTTCTGCAAAAAGTTTTTTGATAAATGGAGGCGTATGTGATTTTTTTCCTGTAAGTCCTTTGACGTCTACTTTTCCGTCCTTTGTTACTCCAAAATAGTTCTTTTTTCTATTGCTCAAAACACAATATCTGTAGACTTTGTCAATTTCCAAATCTACCCCGTGATCCTTCTTGGCTTGTTCGATTACTCTTTGAATCTGTTCTTCCTTGGGGTTCTTGATAAACAACGAATCTGTGTCTCCATAAAGAACCTCTATTCCTATGGCCTCACATTTTTTGATTGTCTCTAAAATTGTATACCTGCCAATTGCGGTAGTGGCTTCTGCGGCTGGCAAAAAATACAATGGAAATATTTCAGCCCCCATCACAC
>JAGQHF010000145.1 GCA_020431985.1 Nitrosarchaeum sp.
CAGATACAGTATTTTCTATTTGTGAATGATCCATTATAATTTCCCCGGTGATGGTAAGATTGATGTGGATATAACTTGTGTGCTTGAAAAGTTTTGATCCGGTGCTATCTGTAGTCAATATTTTTTATATTGCTACTATGAATTTCATAACGGCATAACTTTGTTCGTATCTGCGATGATCGGATTGAGCCGGGGTGAAGGCTATTCAAAGATTAACCTACATCTTAGATAATATATGGAGATTTGCACTTTGGACATTTGTCCTCAAATGGTTCATCCTTGAATCCACATTCACCACATATGGACACCTTCTTTATTGGCCTAAAGGAATTGGTTAGATCGGATGCCTTGTCAATTGCCTTTTTAATGTCAGGTAGGCTTGCATTCCTGTCGATCTGTAGAGTCACAAGTAAACCGCCGTTGAGCAATTTGGAAAGTTTATTACACTCGACAATAGGCTCGCTTTTATTCGTAAATTCGGCAATTTCAGACGCGCTAATTACTACGCCCTGAGAATAGGAATCACCCTCCATGGCATTTAATGCAGAATTCTTACCATATTTTTCTCCATCAAGGCTTGCAAATCGTGCAGAACCTTCAGTTTCGATCATTGATATAGATACGGGATCGCCGATCTCTTTACTCTTCTTGTTACCTACATCCACAGCGGTTTCTATTACTTTATGAAGAATTTCTTTTCCTTCTTTGTTATCTTGGAATCCAAGAATATTGTAAACAGCTTCTTTGAGACCTACAAGATTGATGTTGAGTGAGACCGAACTTCTTTGCATGTATTGAGTAGTTTTTGCAAGAATTGGATTTAATCCTCTTCTAGTCAGATCAGATATGTCTTTCTTTCTTAATGCCATAGAAGATAATGCGGGTTTCATAAGTAATGCAAGTCTGGCTCTGAAGTAAGTTTCATCTTTGTTAGATTCAAACGCAAGTCTTGGAAGATTAATAGACACAGATTGCAAGGTTATTGACAGAGGACTAGAATTTTTTGTGGATGGATTTGCAACACCGTGACTCGACATCTGTCCTTTTGCAAACATTACGTGGCCACCAATAGATACTATTTCAGCTATTGCTTCAGATATTTCCGAAACTTTGCCTTTATCATAATCAATAATCAAACCGATTTTAGGAATTGGTGTAATCTTTGTGTAATTTTTATACGCATTAATAATGGCATTTACAATTTTTGCTTCTGAACCCAGTTGTAACTTGATTGAAACAGTTGTTCCTTCTTTATTATATTTAGAGGTGGTAGATGCGGTTGTAAATGCAGTCAGTAGTTTTTGTTCAAGATCCTCTACATTCTTTGAATTCTTGGAAAATAATTGGGCGACTCCGTCCAATACAATTTCCTGAGACGCTTCTTTGGATAGTAGTGAAATAATAACAGACAACGCAGATGCATATTCATCAAGTGACTTTGATGGTGGAATTCTTGAGACATCAAGATATTTTCCACCAAGAATAATTCCATCATCAATCAAGTCCTTAACATTAACAAAGATTGTATCAGGTATAAGTGACCAGATTCCAGGATTTGTTATATGCAGATCACCTGAAAGATAAGAATCTGCAACATCTTTTGGCAATACATTTGTGAGTAAGTGCTCAGCAAGTACCTTTTGGCCGGTTTTGAAGAGTAGGCTTTCAGCACCATTATCTGTACTGTCTAGGTTGGTAAGCATTTCCTGTACATCAAAGACAGGAAGGCCCAGCCGTGCCAATTTATTACGATATTCCTCATGACCGTGCTCAAGCAGAACAGAATTGACCATTTCTCGTATAAGTGAGCCTGTAAGATATGTGGTTTGATACTTGTAAATTCGGTTTTCAACTTCCTCAGTAATTTTTTGCGCTAATTCTAATGGAAGACTCCCTTCTCGTACCAATGATTGTATGATTTTATGAGAATTGAATTCTTCAATTGATTCATGTGAAGTTCTAACATACATTTTGCCACTTTCAATGATTGAACGTTCTTCTATTTGTCGTGCTAAGCTAAGAACAAGTTTTCCAAGATTTGTAATCGTATATCTTCGTTCAGACTTGTTAAGTGCAACAAGAGATTGTCTTAGTAATTTTCTTAAGTGATATGCAAATTTTCCACTTTCTTTTTTAGATTTGAATCCTGCAAGAGATTTCAATTCAGAATAAGTCAATGGGCCTTTTGAATTTAAGATTCTCAAAATATCGATCCTATTAGGACTTGCCATTACAGAAAAAATCATTCTGACACGTTTTGAAGTTGAGTGAAGCAATCCACTTCTTTTTGGTTCTGATACTCCTTCACTCAATACCATGTTTCTGCTAAAAATCAGGAGTAAATAAGACTTGTGACTAGATCATTATCTCATAACATAATGTAATTTTTAGA
>JAGQHF010000146.1 GCA_020431985.1 Nitrosarchaeum sp.
CAATTAAAATCAGAAAAATAGCAAAAAACTTCATAATAATACTAGACAGAACATAGGAAGTTCATAAGTAATTCTAATCTGTCATGTTAGATTCATTTAAAACAAAAATACATACTAAAATTAAAACAACTAATCCTCATAAAAAATCCAGGACAGTCCTCTAACTTCTTCCCATGATTGATTTATCTTATTTTGGTGGATTTGCTTATTCATATGTATTATTTACAAAATCTGAATAAAAGCAAGACGAATGATTCATTCATCTTTCTCCTCAGGTGAATTGTATTATGTAATGCCAACATGATGATGCCTGATGAGAAAATCCAGATAATCTGTGATTGGTCATGAGCATGAATATCATAAGAAGAACTTATGAGCATCGGATTTTCTTTGATTATACAATGAAATCTTTTGCACTTGCATTGTTGATTCTGATTACTGGTTCTATTGGAACTCATCTTACAGCAGAACAGATGTTGGTTTTTGCACAAGAAGATTTTGATGTAATGTATTCTATATATGATCTTTCAGAGGGTGATGGTACGGGACATTTGACCGATTTTCATTATGGGGAAAAATTCTATCAGTACAAGTATCATCCATTTGGGACTTTGTCAGGTGAATCTGCTGCCCGGTGTTACTTCGCAGTAGATTTTGTCCTTGATGGAAATTCTCCTCAAGGATCGGGACATGCAGTATACAAGTTTCCAGAGGACATGGTGTGGTCTGGGATGTATGAGAACAGCACATTTTACATCGTAAGATCTCCCTCGTTTAACTTTCCGGAAGACCATAATTTTGAGAAATTAAATCCAATTAAAACAAGAGATAACAGTATGGTCATAGAGTTTGACCTCTTAGAAGGGCTTAACACCTTTATTGTAAATTCTACTGAATTTTGGGATTATCAAAGATCACAGAAATACGATTGTCCAAATCCTTTCAATTTTGAAAAACAAGATTATGAATACTATGACTTTGTCTATCCTCTTAAAGTACAGCAAAACTATGCCAAGAAATTTGGCTTGGTAGAAGAGGATTTTTTGTGTAAGTCAAAACTGATTCCAATTCTAAAATATGATGATTCTCCTGCATGTGTAACCAAATCAACAAAACTGAAGCTGGTTGAAAGAGGATGGGCAGACAAATAAGATCTTGTATATGTGAACATGACAACAACCAACATTATGACAGAAAAATAAATCAGAGACAGTTCAAATTTGTTTGGAATATTACGACAAAACCAAACATAATAATTGTCTAATCATTCAGGATATTCACGCAAATCCTGTCTGGTCAATACGCATTGGTTTTGTAGTGTCAAATCATATTTCTATGTGCAATAAATCAGCCATGTAAAGATCTATACTACAAAAAGGCATTAATATTTCAGATTCTCGTCATTGAATTCCAGTTTTCTTTCTTTTCATTAATGAAAACGCAACAGTCAATCCCAAAATTGAGAGAATTACAACAAGCGAGTACACCACATCAATCTTGTAAAATTCGGATATTATCATCTTAATTCCTATAAATCCGAGAAGTATGGTGAGTCCATATTTCAGATAAACCATCTTTTCAATTCCTCGACCAATGACAAAATACATACTGCGAAGCCCTAGAACAGCAAATATGTTAGAAGTTATGACAATAAAGACATCATCGGTGATTGCCAAAACTGCAGGTATGGAATCAAGTGCAAATACCAGATCGGTCATTTCAACTGAGACCAACGCTACCAAGAGTATTGTGGCAAATCGTTTTCCTTGTTTCTTTATGATAAATCTTGACTGGTTCTCCAATAGGTCTATTGGGATAAGTTTTTTGAGGAATCTGACTGAAAAACTCTTTTCTATCTCCAGTTTCTCTTTTTCTTTTTTTGTTATCATCCTAACACTGGTAAAAATCAGTATTGCGCCAAGCACATAGATCATCCAGTGAAATGACTCTAGAAGAGAGATGCCTGCAAGGATAAACCCAATTATCATAAAAATGGCTCCTATTATTCCTCACATCAAAACCCGATGTTGTAGTATGTGTGAGATTCCAAGCGAAGTGAAAATTAGAACAAATACCATCAGGTTGTCTACACTAAGAGCTTTTTCCAGAGCATAACCAGTGATGTATTCTATTGTCTTTGTTTCACCTAAAATGAAATGAATCGGAATTGCAAATCCTATTCCTACAGAAATCCAGACCACAGTCCAAGCTATTTCCAGTTTAAAACTATCCTTTGATTTGGCTCTCTTGAAAAATCTATGAAAGTGGTCTGAGAACAGATCAATTAGTATGCCAACAGTTACAATGCTGATAAAGCTAATCCAAAGAAGATCCTCCAAATTGATTGGCCAGTAAAACGAGCTTGCTATTAATATATTCAATCTATTGTAAATGGTGAAAAGCTGGTTTTTCACATTAGGATTGCCTAAAAATAGATACGATAAAATAACTCATTTAATGTCCCATACTACGGAATTCAAAAGTTTATGCTAAACGAAAGCAAGGATTCAAAACCTTTTAGAAATTCAATCAAAGACAAGCAAGACAAGATCATAGATGATGTTATGGAACAACAAAAACAGGAAGAAAG
>JAGQHF010000147.1 GCA_020431985.1 Nitrosarchaeum sp.
AACTAACTCCTTTGGCTAAGATTGTTCTTGGTGCCAAACCCAAACCGACTGAGGCTACGGATGAATCTATTGAAGAAGATGAAGGTGAAATCGAGGTTCCTGATGGTGCAAAACCAGGACCAATTGACATTGATTACAAGTCAAAGATGAAGCCTTCTGCTCCATTCAGCGGTGGTGATCATACAATAAAGACGTGGGGAAGACGAGGAACCAACAATGCAATTCTTGGAGTGTGGGGAGAATTTGTGTCTGTAGATTATGATATCTGTGTTGCTGATGGCGCGTGTATTGAGGCCTGTCCTGTAGGTGTGTATGAGTGGTTTGACACTCCTGGAAACCCTGCATCTGAGAAGAAGCCGTTGATGTCAAAAGAGCCTGATTGTATATTCTGTCTTGCATGTGAGGGCGTATGTCCACCGCAGGCGATCAAGATTTTTGAGCAAAAATAACTAAGCCTTTTGCAAGTATAAATAGCGATAACCTTTTTCTATTGTAGGGTAAAAATGGCATTAAACCCTTTCACACAATTTGTTTTCGACCTGTTTATCTTGTCGGCTATCATTATCACTGCCTATACATGCAACTTTTACTATCTTGCTTATTTGTCTGGACGGAGAAAAGATATTCTCAATACGACTGAAGTAGGCACTCCTTCTGTGACCATCCAACTTCCGATTTATAACGAAAAATATGTTGCTAAAAGATTAGTTGATGCAGTTTGTCATATGGATTACCCTAAAGATAAAATACGAATAATGGTTCTAGATGATTCTGATGATGATACTGTTGAATTATTAAAAAATACCGTTATTGAATACAAAAAGCTTGGATTCAACATAGAGCATGTCCGACGTGGAACAAGAAAAGGGTACAAAGCAGGAGCATTAAAACATGCAATGCAAACAACAACAACTGAATTCGTTGCTATTTTTGATGCTGATTTCATTCCTCCAGTTTGGTTCCTAAAACGAGCTATTCCACACTTTACAAAACCCAATATTGGATTGGTACAGTGTAGGTGGGGACATGTCAACGAGAATTATTCTGCAATAACACAAGCTCAGGCACTTAGTCTTGATTTTCATTTTCTTATTGAACAAAAGGCAAAAAGTAATTCCCATTTGTTTATGAATTTTAATGGCACGGCAGGCATATGGAAACGGACATGTATTGAGGATGCAGGTGGTTGGCACACAGCTACTTTGGTTGAGGATTTGGACCTAAGCTACCGCGCACAAATGAAGGGTTGGAAATGTGTTTTTTTACCTGATATAGTAGTTGATGCAGAACTTCCTGTACAAATGAATGCTGCAAAGAGACAACAATTTCGTTGGGCAAAAGGCTCCATTCAATGTGCGATTAAATTATTCACTGATATTGCAGTAAAAAGAACAGTAGCAATCGAAACAAAAATTCAGGCTTTCATTCAACTAACTAGACATATAGTATATCCGCTAATGTTGGTTCAATTTCTTGCATTACCAGTACTATTGGCATCTCACATGAATCTGTATGTTGTCAGCTTTATCCCTGCTTTGACTATAGCAACATATCTTGCAATGGGACCCGGTGCATATATTATGATTATTCAAAGCATGTATCAAAAATCTTGGAAATCAAAGGCCAAGATATTACCTGCTTTATTGGTATACAATGCTGGGATGTCTGTAAATAACAGTGTCGCCGTATTTGATGCTATTCTGGGAAAGAAAAATGAATTCTTACGAACCCCGAAATACGGAATAATCACCAAGGAAGATGATTGGAAAAACAAGGCATACAATTTGCCTTTTACTCAAACTACTTTACTTGAGTTATTTTTTGGCGTGTATGGGATTATTGGAATTTTTATATCTGTTTTTTCAGGAAATCCCGTTTTTGCTCCTATCATTGGCCTGCAAGCAGTGGGATTTTTCTACATAGCCTACATGAGCCTTTCACACACTAGATTTAAAAGAAATAAATCCACCAAGACTAGAATTTTAAATAAGAACGAGAAGATGGCAAACACTATTTACAAACTGTCTATGGTTGGAATCCTTGCAATTATTATCTTTGGCGTAGTTATGGCTTTTAACGGATACAATTCAGATATTTATCCATTAGACCGAATGCGTGGGAATTTGGATGGAATTATTGGTTCCTCCGATCCTGCAATAATCCATTCACACCTTGTTGCAATTAAACAAGATCTGACAATAGTTCTCGGCCATCTTCCTGATGATAATAAAAACCCCGTCTGGATATTTCCTACAGAATCAACCAATATCTTGAGAATAGAGCGTGACGTAAACACCATGATTGCAAGCATTGAGAAGATCTCAAA
>JAGQHF010000148.1 GCA_020431985.1 Nitrosarchaeum sp.
AGGATCTAGAATTTTTTTGATGTTTTGGTATGAATCTTTGTTGTGCACAATAAATACTCCTTCTTCCTCATTAACAAAATCTAAGGCTGCATGGATGTCAACCAATCCCGATCCTTGTGTGAAAGGATCATTTTGTAAATCCTTAGATGTCGACATTAGGATGTTCTTGATTACAAATGGATCATAATACTTGGATTTTTTTTGCATTCCCTCCATCAGTAATGCCGCGCTGCCTGAAACTAAAGGAGCAGCCATGCTGGTTCCACCAAATAAAGAAAATGATTCAGATTTCGAGTCCTTTTCAGTTTTTAATACATTAGATGGTACAAAACCATAAGCCCCAATACTCATAACATCAGGTTTAGGATCACCGATGATTCCAGGTCCTCTACTCGAGAAATCAACCACGTGGTTATAATGGGTTGTAGTATTTCCAAATCTCGGCTGATCCTTAAATGGCCCATACCCTACAAAGACATTATTTGTTGTAGCACCAACCGTAATCCCAAAAGGAGATGCATTTGGCAATCCAATTGTCCCATATCCATGTCCTGAATTTCCTGCACTAGAGACTATTGTGATTCCAGGATAATCATCATCCAATGAATGAGGAGTTGATAACACACCTAAAATGAGCGAGAGAATGTCCAATCCAGGAGCAGAAACAAAGGAAGGGAAATTTGAGATTCCCCAGCTATTTGAAATGATATCTGCTTTTGGTGAACCAGTAAATTCCCAGTTCTCTTCATCGTTTTCAAATCCTGCAGCCCACAACCAGCCGTATACAGTGTCTCCAAACCACAGTGCCTTGATGGGAACAATCTTTGCATCAGGTGCCACTCCTTGAATCACAAATCTCTTTGTGTTGTTGTAAATATCATACGTTTGATGCCCACGCGAAGTGATTGACGCAGCACTAGAAGTTCCATGTCCCATAAAATCAGACATTAATCCAAAAAATTCCCCATTAGGATCTAGTGCAGGAAGTAATGTACCATTAACGGCTTTGATGGATTCATCAATTTGACTTTCTTTATTGTTAATAACGCCATATACGTCTAGAACTTGTGCTCCAATTGTTCCTGCACTATAATCTGCCTTTCCATCATGATTGGAGTCATAAACAAGGAACTCCTTACCGCTTCCCAATACAATAGGTTTTTCATCCGTAAAGTCAAAATCATATTTCGGCTTTTGGCTAGGTTTCAGATCAAAGCGAGTATAGTCCTCCCAAGACGTGGTCATGTCAGGAATTATGGTATCATAGACTCCTGAAACATTAGAGTCTACAAATAGTACTGGAAGTACTTGAACCCTTGCAAGTGTTCCTTGTAATGCACCTTGATATATTACACCCAGTCTGTAGATGCCACTTTTTGATTTGATATAATCTCTGTTGTCATTTCCAATCTTCATATCATTATCTAATGTTCCATTGAAAATGATTGAGGTTCCAAATTGAGGAAAAAAAGAATTGTAGATTGGAATATCGGTTCCCTTGCCACCTTGCGAGATATCAAGAAACACACCTTTTTTTGTCACATATGCGGATGAAGTAATTCCCTCAGGAATTGGTTTGCTATAATTGCGAATAATTTCATTTTCATCTATAAACGCAAAAAATGTTGCATTAGTTAGGATTATTCCCTGCCCATCAGGATCTAGCATTACGGGGTGGTTTTTTTCATCTCTTGCAAGAGAGTGCTGTATGTCAGGATTTGAGAAATCAACTCCCGTATCAACAACTGCTATGTTTATTCCTCGGCCAGTAACGTTGTACTGTGTATGAACCAAATCAGAACCGGTTATGTTGCCAATTCTTGATGCATCAGGAAATTTTTGATCTTGAGAGTGAAAATCCAGCTTAAAATCCTCCATTACAGTAAGTCCCTGAGATACCAATTGTGATGCAGAATTCTCATCCAATATCGCGACAGAGAAAAAACCATTGTTTGTATGCATTCCGTAAAGGGAATTCTTTGCAAGTGAATCAGGGTAGTGAGAATTTGATCCAAATACTATGTATCTTTTGAAATCATTCTCGCTAAAGAATTCAGAGTCAACATGTATTATGTCTGAATCAAAATCAATAGTTTGAAGTTGCGTATTCGATATTGTGTCTCCAGTTGTAAAGGCATAAGAATTTGCAAGTAGACTGGTAAGAAGAAGAATAGAACAGAAAATAGCCACCTTGGGCATATAACAACTGCTTTACTTTGTATTTATTATAACTATCTTCGCCTAGCCAAAATTGCAATCTGCAGTGCGACAATTATTCCGATAGATGCAACTATTGGAAAAAAGAGGGAGTTTAACTGGGATGATGCTTCTTCAATATTTTTTACAGACAGGGAAATTGATGTAGTGCTTTGTTCGATGTTTGTACTAGCACTTTCCAATGTAGAACCAAATCCCTCGATTTCAGATTTTAGTGTGTCAAGTTCGGTTGATGTTTCGTTGAGTATGGAGTTTAGTTCAATGATTTGATCAGATATTCCCCTTAGATCCTGGCTCATTACTGTGGTTGCGACTGAACCATGAGATATTGTGCCTTGGCTAAATGCCACAACATGAAAGACATAAGTTCCCTCTTCATTTGGAGTATAGTCTGTAAAGTATAATCCCTGATGGAGAGTAGAAAATGCATTTGTTAATGTCTGCACTTTTCCTGAGGGCAAATGTACATGAGTTGTTTGAAGAAGCTTGCTTGGATCATCTCCGATTAAAAGACCATCGCTGGTTGTTTGAACAAACACTCTGAAAGGATGATTTATTGCTGC
>JAGQHF010000022.1 GCA_020431985.1 Nitrosarchaeum sp.
GATGGATCAAATTCAGCGTTGGACATATGATTATGTTTCAAAGTTTGCACAAATAGATCCCAAAGATGCTAAAGAAATGAAAAAGAAACTCGTAAAAGACTGCGAACTCACAGAGGAAGAAGCGGTTGAGATTGTAAACATCAGACCAACAAGCTTGGCGGAGCTTCGCTCTTTCACGTTTGGTTGGAAAAAACTTATTCTTGCTGAAACGCTAGAAAAAATGCTCAAGATTATCAAGGAGCACTCTTAGTTTCTTAGGAGTGTTTTATTTTGTACAGGGCAAATCCCCCACCTAGAAAGTATGAAGAGTATGCATATGTCTTAGATTTCAACCCGCGTGGCAAGTCCACTACCGTAAGAGGACGCGATGGTATCATCATCACTGCAATTGGAGAGGACAGATTAACATTGCTTGAGGTTCTTGGAATCCCAAACTCTTCATTTGAAGTGGGAGAGCGAATCTATATTGGAAAGGAAGGAAGAACCAAGATTCAATCCGTACTCGGGAAGATGGACTATGAACACATCTCCTCTTCTGCACAAACCGAGCTATCTACAGTAGTTGAAACGATTGTAACTGAAAACGAGGAAAAGTTTGTAGATTATCTGAATAACGCAAGACCACTTACCCCAAGAATACATGCGCTTGAATTGATTCCAGGAATAGGCAAAACATACATGAAGACAATGTTGGAGGAAAGGGAAAAGAAAAAGTTTGAGAGTTATGATGACTTGCAAGAAAGAGTAGGATTCAAAGATCCAATAAAACACATCTCTCAGAGAATAATAGATGAAATAACCGGAGAGAGCAGGATGAATCTCTTTGTCAAGAGATGATTAAACGTAAAAGCCTCGGACAACACTTTCTCAAATCACATTCAATTGCAAATCTGATAGCATCTGAGGCTAAAATTACAAACAGTGATACAGTACTTGAAATTGGAACCGGTTTTGGCATGCTAACTCCCTTACTGTGTAACAAAGCAAAACTGGTAATCTCAATTGATTCAGACGAGAATCTTTACAATACTGCAAAATCTAATCTGCAGGGAATCTACAATCTTGTCCTAAAACTAGGAGATGGTTTCAAAAGTACCGACAAATTCGATATATTTGTATCCAACCTTCCATATTCCAAAAGCAAAAAGGCAATAGAGTGGTTGGCCCAAAAGGATTTCTATCATGGGATAATCATGGTTCAAAAGGAATTTGCCGACAAACTATTTGCATCAGGTGGAGAAAGAAGAGCCATCAGCATCATTGCAAATCACACACTTGAAATCCAAATAATCTCTGCCGTAGCAAAGGGCAACTTTAACCCCCCTCCAAAGGTTGATTCAGTAATATTGAAAATCATAAAAAAGCAAACCATGAGCAAACAACTTATAGAAACAGTAAACAAGATCTTTTCATACCGTAGAAAAACACTACAGAACATCTTCAAGCAGTTTGATAAAAACACCACAATTCAAAAACGCCTTGATGACCTTTCTTCTGAGGAGATAGTCCAAATTGCAAAAGACCTCACTAGGTAAAGAATACCCTCCATCTGAGGACACATTTTTTGTTGCATCGTATCTGGAAAACCAACAAGGAGATTCAGCATTAGATGTGGGAAGCGGTTCTGGATATCTAACCAAGATGCTTACTGAGAGATTCACCTTTGCCGTGGGAACTGATATCAATTTTGAGGCATTGCGAGATCAGACCTACAAGACCCAGAATTTGATATGTTGCAACGGCTCTGATGCTTTACGGTTAAAATTTGATCTGGTCGTGTGTAATTTACCATACCTAGCAACTGATGAGATACTGGACGTTGCAACTGATGGAGGGCATGAGGGATTTGAGATTCCAAAACAAATCTTTGATTCTGTGGCATCTAATGTAAAGAAAGGCGGAAAATTTGTCTTTGTCACTTCGTCGCTTTCAAATTACCAAAAACTCATCGACTATATTGAGAATTTGGGATTTGACGCCAATATAGTTGCAAGAAAAAAGTTATTTTTTGAAGAATTGATTCTGGTTGAAGCCTGTATGCTCTGAACTTATTTCCGGAGATTGCTTTTTGCGTATGATATTATTGCGTCTGTCATTTGGGTTGTACTTGCATTTCCACCAATATCCCAAGTTACTGCCTTTCCATCATTGATGACTTGCTCTGTTGCAGAAAATATCGCATCTCTTATTTCCCTCTCACCAAGATACTCTGCCATCCATGCTCCGGAAAGTACCGTTGCTGTAGGGTTTACCTTATTCTGACCGGCAAATTGAGGTGCACTACCATGCGCTGCCTCAAACATTGCAAAGCTGTCCCCCATGTTTGCAGAATAGATCAGTCCAATGGAGCCTACCAATCCTGACGCAAGTTCTGAAATGATATCCATAAACAAATTTGTACTGACAAGAACTGAACCATTGAATTGTCCTGGATTCACAACCATCTGTTGTGCCATGTTGTCAATGTAAATCTCTGACAACTCCACTCCTGTTCCTTCCACTACCCTTTGAGCCTCTTGCCAGAATATTCCGTCTGTCTGCTTGAGTATGTTTCTCTTTGTGATTGCAACCATCTTTTTCATATTGTACTTGTCAGCCCAGTTCATTGCAGATTTTAGAAATCTACTACATCCCTGTCTTGTTATTTTTCGTATTGCAATTGCGGCATCATCGGTAATCTGTGCTTCTACTCCTGTGTAGAGACCCTCTGTAGCTTCTCTAAAACATACACAATCTAATTTTCTATCAGGTGTCAGTCTGTCGTATGTCTTGGTGGGTCGTATGTTTGCATATAGCTCAAATTTTTGTCTAAGTGTAACTGCAACACTTCTTGGAGCATTTGGTACGGGAATTGTTGTGGTAGGACCTTTAAAACAAGCATCGGATTCCTCTAAAATCTTAATTGTGTCATCTGGGATGTATGACTTGTCTTTTCTTCCATTTTTGTCCCATTGTTCTGAACCTGCCTCACATAGAATAATTTCTGATTGAACATTGCATTCTCTCAGCACTTTGAGCATGGCATCTACAACTTCTGGACCTATTCCATCCCCTTTCATTACTGCAGCTTTTTTACTCAAAACTGCCACAACTTGATAGAATTATTATTTAATTCTAACTTGTTTTCTCGCTGGCATTAGAGTAGTTTATAGATGTAGTTTTGTAATGTATCCAACATGATAATTGTGCAAATATCTGATCTTCATGTGGGTTCTCAGTTTAATCAAGAAAAATTTGATCTTCTGGTGGATGAAGTAAATCAACTAAACCCAGATGTGATTGTTGTGACAGGCGACCTGACAAATGAAGGGTTGATGAAAGAGTATGAAAAATGCAAGTCTATTTTATCAAAGTTTGACACAACAAAAATAATACTGTTAGTGGTAACCACGATTATAGAAATACAGGTTATCTCCTTTTCAAAAAATTCTTTCCAATTGAAACAATTCATGAGCTAAAAGAAAATGTCGTCATTGTAACACTTGGTACTGCACGTCCTGACCGAAATGACGGTGAAGTAGGGTATAGGCAAAACCTCTGGCTTGAAAGAACTATGAAAAAATACAAAAACAAAATAAAGATCCTTGCAATGCACCACCATTTGGTTGCAATACCGGACACCGGAACAGATCAGCTTACGGTTGTTGATGCAGGAGATGTCTTAAGAACCATAATGGACACTAGTGTTGATCTCGTTTTGTGTGGACATAAACACAGACCGTGGATATGGAACTTTGGAAAACCAATGGTTGTTAACGCGGGAACTGCAACATCTGAAAGGGTTAGAGGGTTCTTTGAAAACACATACAACATTATTACAATTTCAAAAAATACCATCAAAGTTGATTTGAAGGTCATATCTGGAAAACGAATCCCGCTTGAGAATATAGTGGAAAATTATAGCCAGTTTGGAGAAGAATGAATTTCTTTATAGATTAACGCATGTAAGACGTGAATTAATACTAGTTCCATACCGTCATACGCAAAGGTCGTTACTATCAA
>JAGQHF010000001.1 GCA_020431985.1 Nitrosarchaeum sp.
CTATGGATGAAAGGAGAAGAATCCGGCAACACACAAAAGATCAAGGCGATACTAGTTGATTGTGATTCTGATGCCATAATTTATCTTGTAGATCCTTCTGGCCCTGCGTGTCATTTGGGAGAACGGGCTTGTTTTCACAATACTCTAGAAAAATAAATCAGCATACAGAATGATAACTATCTTCTTTGCCTGGTAATATCTCATCAGTGATTTTAAACTCTAAATTTGGATAATCCGTACCTCTAAACACCACTCTCCAGTTTCCTACAAAGTCATCAACGGTACAAAACCCTCTTGTCTTTGACAATTGAGGTTCTATGTAATAATTGAACGCAGGCTTTTTGGCCCCATCAAATGGAATTGTAACATACACTTCATAATGTGTAGAGTTTAGTGGTCTGAGAAAGGCTATCTGCCCTTTTTCCTCATAGCTTAAACCTCCAATCCTTATGAAGATTTTTTCGCCTAGTACATACTCACTCCTATCAATTTGGAATGGTCCTGAAGTAATCCACTCTCTTGGTTTTGGTGAATATTCATTTTCCAAGTTGATTTTCTCAATATCATCTAGCTTGTCTTGTATTTCTGGAGTAATGTCTTGTGGTTTTAGTTCTTTGTCCATTGTGTCCTCAACCTCCATAGATGGTTCTTGAATTGTTGCAATCGAAGTTCCAATAATCAAAATAACAACACCAATACCAATTGGAATGACTATCTTTTTGTTCAATGGGTCTATTTTATTAAAAATCACTAAAAACCTTCCTCATCAAGAAAATACTTGTATGTCATAATTTATGCATGATTTTCCTTAAAATTTGTAATATCTAGCTATTTTTCTAATAATCCTGAATATCGTGACTATATTTTTAATTCATTAAAATTAAGTATTACTTAACTTGATATTAGGATTTTTTATGTATGTAACTAAAGGAGAAATTGATCTTGGCTAGAACTTCATTACAATGTAGAGAATGCAAAAAAGAATACGAGTCTACTTTCAAGTATATCTGTGATGATTGCTTTGGACCTCTAGATGTACAATATGACTTTACATCACTCTCTAAAGACACGTTTTCTAATCGTGAAAAGACGTACTGGAGATACTTTGAACTACTGCCAATAGAGAACAAATCCAACATTGTAAGTATTGGTGCTGGCCTTACTCCATTACTCAAAGCCGATAAGCTTGGCCAAAAATTAGGATTGAAGAACCTCTACATCAAAAACGATTCTGTAAATCCAACATTCTCATTCAAAGACAGGCCTGCAGGAATTGCAGTGTCCAAAGCTAAAGAATTTGGAATGTCTGCAGTTGGATGTGCATCTACAGGCAACCTTGCATCTGCAACCGCCGCTCATGCTGCAAAAGGTAATTTCCCATGTCATATCTTTGCCCCTAGTGACATTGAGATGGCAAAAATTACACAGGCTTTGTCATATGGTGCTAACTATATAGCTGTTGATGGAACGTATGATGATGCAAACAGAATAGCTGCACAAATTGGTGACAGCAAAGGCATTGGAATTGTAAATATCAACATGCGTTCTTATTATGTTGAAGGATCAAAAACGCTTGCATATGAAGTCGCAGAACAACTTGATTGGCAAGTTCCTGATCAGTTGATTGTTCCTGTAGGAAGTGGAGCTATGCTCAACGCAATATGCAAAGGATTTGAAGAATTACAAAATGTCTCATTACTTGATAACGTGTCTAACATGCACATGATTGCAGCTCAACCTCACGGCTGTGCTCCAATAGTTGATGCTTTCAAAAAAAATAGTACCGACGTTATTCCAGTTGAACATCCTGATACTATTGCAAAAAGCCTGGCAATTGGTGATCCGGGAGATGGAAGATACGTACTAAAGAGATTACAACAATACAATGGCTTTGCAGAAGAATCTGACAATAAAGAAATCCTCGATGCCATATTGCTTCTTGCAAAGACTGAAGGAATTTTCACTGAACCTGCGGGAGGAGTATCGGTAGCTGTTCTTCAAAAAATGGTTGAACAAGGAAAAATTGATTCTAATGA
>JAGQHF010000149.1 GCA_020431985.1 Nitrosarchaeum sp.
TGCGAAACGATTTTCCAATACTTGCAAGAAAAGTTAGGGACAATAAGCCACTTGTTTATCTTGATAATGCATCAACCACACAAAAACCAAATCAGGTGATTAATGCCATTACTGATTATTATCAGAACCATAATGCCAACATACATAGAGCCGTATATGCGTTGGCAGAAGAAGCAACTGAAGCATTTGAATCAACAAGGGACAAAATTGCAAATTTTCTCAACATAAAGAATAGACAAGAAATCATCTTTGTTAGAGGAACTACAGAGGCAATCAATCTAGTTGCATATGCTTGGGGGCGCATTCATGTAAAGGAAGATGATATTATTGTCTCAACTGAGTATGAACATCATAGTAATATCGTCCCTTGGCAGCTTCTAACTCAAGAAAAACACGCCAAAATAGAATATATTGGAATGGATGATAATGGTGAACTTATTTTGGATGATCTTGACAAACTCCTTGACACTGGTAAAGTAAAACTGGTAGCTTTTAGTCTTATGTCTAATGTGCTGGGAACTATTACCGATGCTGAAAAAATCATTGCTAAATGCAAGCAAAAAGGTGTTCTGACTTTGGTAGACGGTGCTCAAGCTGTGCCTCACATGAAAGTTGATGTTGAAAAATTGGGGTGTGATTTTTTTGCATTTTCAGGACATAAAATGTTGGGACCTACAGGCATTGGTGCATTGTGGGTTAGAAAAAAAGTATTGGAAACAATGAATCCTTTTCATGGTGGAGGAGATATGATTCGCGAAGTCCACAAGTACGAAACAACCTGGAACGATCTTCCTTACAAGTTTGAGGCAGGAACACCAAATATTGCTGATGTAGTTGGTTTGGGAGCTGCAATTGACTATCTTACCAAGATTGGCATGGAAAACATAAGGCAACATGAAATTGAATTGACTAAATATGCAATCGATAAACTCTCTCAAGTCAAAGGTCTTCAGATATACGGTACAA
Source organism: Nitrosarchaeum sp. (assembly GCA_020431985.1). Lineage (GTDB taxonomy): Archaea > Thermoproteota > Nitrososphaeria > Nitrososphaerales > Nitrosopumilaceae > HKST03. The sequence goes on from JAGQHF010000149.1 coordinate 967, forward strand.
AAGACATCTCTAAACGTGGTGGTGTAATATCTTTCAATTTTGCAGATGTACATCCACATGATGTTGCTCAAATAATCGATGAAGAGGGAATAGCGGTGAGATCTGGCCACCATTGCGCTCAGGTTCTAATGGAACGTCTTAATGTCGCAGCTACCTCTCGAGCAAGTTTCTATATCTATAATACTAAAAACGACGTAGATGCCTTAGTAAACTCATTAAATAAGGTGGCGAGGTTGTTTAAATTATGAGTAGCAATGCCGACATCTATCATGAGATGATAATTGATTATTCTAGAAATCCTGTCAATTATGGAAAAATTGAAAACCCTGATGTGACTTTTCATGACTCTAATCCCCTTTGTGGTGATAGCATCGACATTGACATGAAAATTGACGACAATCATGTCTCTGATATTAAATTCCATGGAAAGGGCTGTGCCATCTGCATGGCTTGCTCATCTGTATTGACAGAAATTACTAAAGGCAAAAGCATTGGGGATGTGCGTAATATAGAGAAAAATGATGTTCTGAGTGAACTTGGATTAGAAAACCTACAAGCTGTTAGAATTAAATGTGCACTGCTGTCATTAAAAGTACTCAAATCCGCTCTTTACTCGTATCTTGGAAAACACATGCAAGACTCCGAGGATGTCGATAAGCTAAAAGAAGAAGCCGCAAATCTGTATTGATATGGCTGACTTTACATCCTCTGTTCCAATCCAAATTCAAATTAGAAAAATAATCTATGATAATCACAATGATGTTGATACTAAATTTACAAATGATGAAATATTTTCTAAACTGAAAGAAAACGGCGATATTAACCCTTCTTGGGTAGTGGATGACATTGAATGTTACATAAACGATATTTGTAAATCTGGCCTTACGAGAAACATAGCTCAGAATTTCACAACTATCTGGCTAAAACTCTTTTCCAAAATTGAACAGCATCATTGTAACTCGTGTAACTTGGATGTCTATGTTGGTCAGGAAGAAGAAAAAACCTGCCCAAATCCTTCCTGTAAGTCATCTCTGTAATTTTTTAAAATTTTAACTTCTAGCACTTGCACTTTGCAGTCATTATAAAGCATTTAACCCATATTTCCACTGACGAAAAATTAAAAACAATATGATTACGAATCGATTCATTGAAAAATTGGATTTTTGATATACGGTCACGTTCTTTTGTTTTACTAACTGCCGCTTTTATTCTCGTGTCTATGCTAGTCTTGTTTCAAGTTACTGCTAGTTTTGATCAATTTGTGGTATCATCCATCGCTAACAGTCCTGAAAACTTTCTTCTGGATAACATAATGCAAATAATCACTGAAACTGGGGATTCATTTTACATGCTTGGATTTGGCATCTTGATGTTAATCATAAAAAAAACAAGACGAATTGGAATCACTATTATGATTCTAATTGTTTTATCTACTCTTCTTACTGGATATATCAAATGTGGTATAGATAGAGAAAGGCCAAGTTATGATTATGAAGGTACTCCATTTCCCGTGGAAATAAGTAAAGACACATTTGCCCTATTTTGTGAAGGTGGATACAATGCGTCATATCCATCAGGACATGCAGCTCGCTCTACTATATTTGGAATCGTCTTGGGATATGTTTTGTACCATAGATTCCCAAGAGGTGCATACATGCTACTGCTTTATCCAATATTGATGTCTATTAGTAGAGTGTATGTTCTACAACACTTTCCAATGGACGTAATTGGAGGCTCCATATTGGGAATTATGCTTACCGGCATCATGGCTAAAAGAACAAAACTCTACAAGATATTTGAGCCCTCAAAAACCTAGTTCTTCTAGGACTTTATTACTAATTAACACAATTGCATAGTGGTCTTTGTCATGATGATATGTCCAGTACTTAATATCTCGAATCTCATTATTTCTTCTTAGTCCAGCTGTCACTCCTGTAGTAACTGTATATCCTATTCTTTTTGCAATCTTTGTCTCTTTTGGCATTAAAATTCTAAACCCTCCTTTTCTATCGCTAAATCCAATCTTTACCATCTTTTCAACCGCGTTTTCTGCATCCTTTTCATCTTTGATGTCAAAATTTTCTGTAATCGGAAGGTCCTTTGGATGAAAATCCATACCTAAACAAAAACATCATTGATTAATATTTTTTAAATTGCATTCTGCGATCAATTAATGTTAATTTTCTTAACTGGTAAGTCAAATCATGATTATGTTATCAACTTATTCGGTTTGGCCCTTGACTTAATCGTTGTCAACCTTAGAAAAACTTGTTCGGGATCTGCGAAAAAAGAAACAA
>JAGQHF010000023.1 GCA_020431985.1 Nitrosarchaeum sp.
CAACATACTTTCATCTTGATTCATGTACCAACGAGATAACTGACAAGGAGTCCTATTTTTTGGGTTGTTCTGATGAGAAAAACAATTATCAATTTTCCACATTCAACCCTGATGATGTCATTTCCAGTTACTTAAGTGGACATTTTTGCAAGATAGAACTGGACACGTGGAGACAATCCCTTTATGAATACTCCAGAACATTGTACGAAAAACAAAGACACCTTGAAACGCAATTACTGTCAGATGTTGTTGATCAAGAATCACATCTGAACTTTATGTCCGAGATGAACAAATTAGGGAATTTGCGAAATCTTGTAGGACGTACAATACAGGGGAATCTGGATGAACAAAGCATTCAAGAGAATATTCAGCAATACGAAAACAAGTATGGTAGCATACCTGAAGAATTATCTGAATTGATTAGAAACAGGAAATGAAATCTAGAAATTTATTCCTGGCAATAATTCTGGTTGGAACGATTGTTGCATTGGGTCTCTTGGCAGCTGACCATTACCTGCAGGCATCAGGCAATGCCAGTCTTTATGGTGTTTTCTTTTCTGAATACACCACATATGAAGATGCACAGTATTCGTACGTGAGCATACAGCGGAGTTGCGCTGATTACTATGTTCCAGAATTTACACATGTTTCACAAAGAAATGTTGACAGGAATCCAATACTTCAAGATGTGGTTTCTGGGGAGACAGGAGATGGTTTGCCAAAAGAACCAAACCACACACGGGTCATGCTAAACATGTTGGAGCAGACACCAGACAGAACTGGCCAAGGTAGTTTTGGAATAAACTATGACGGTAAATCATACTTTCTAAGATACTCCTTTACAAATTCCCCTTTGACATACACCGATCATGTCATTGGGTGTTATAGAGACGGACTGATTTCGCATTTTGAAAATGAAGAGATCGTAAGGCAATTCAAGGGACAATACGGTACCGGCATATTTGCAAATGCAAATGATGACTATGTGTCTTATTCTGAAAGAGACCAAAAAGTATACTCTGCTACACTACACCTAGACTTTGATGAGAACTTTGATATCGTTCAAACAAAGCTTAGGTGCTATGTGTATGGCAATGACAGTGAATACGAAATTACAGGGTATGAGAGAATAGTCCAGTATCTCCAAAATAATCACTGTCTGCACGACAAGTTTCCATATGTAAACATCTCAATCAATGAATTTCGCACGTCATACTCTGCAGGTTCTACAGTAGATGATTTTGCAATAAAACTCGAAGGATATTATCCCACACACAATACCCCCGACATTGTCTTGCAGGATGAATCAGGAAATATTTTGTGGACAAACTACGATGATATTGGCCATGTCTATACCAGTAGGACCGTACCAGTTGATTTCTGCAAGGAGTACAGATTCAAAGATATCAGCAGTCCATTGACGTTAAACAATACCGGGACGTACAAGTTTGTGTTTTCTTTTGAAGATTTTTCATTTGAGCGAACGTTTTATGTCAGAGACAACATTTTAGGACCAATACATAACAGTTCAGATTTTAGCTGTAATTAGAAATGAAAGAAGGTTATGGCGTTTTAGGAATCAGCAACCCAAAATTGAATTGACAAGCTCCTTTGACATCATTCAGGATGGCATTAAAGAAACCAAATGGAATTGTTGATTCGATTATTGCAATCTTGTGCCGTTTTCATCTACAAATCCTAATTCCGAGATATTATTGGCACGTCAAACGGTATTGCCTGCTTGGCTCTTTCCATATAGTAGGTTCGGGCATCAGGCAGTACCTCAAATATTGCCTGACTGAACCCAATCCTCAGACCCTCATTATTTCCCATGCCTATACTGCTTACAGGAATTTCAGAGTCCATGATAAATTCGCCTGCAATCCTCAGCTTTTCATGAAAATCAACATCTGACATGTCCTCAGAGTATACTATGATGTCTCCACTTTCATGCGGTTCCCACCAACCACCCGGCTCTGTAGGTGCAAGCTTGGCATTCCATTCGTAGTGTCCTGTTGAGCCAATGTGGAATATCCAAGTCTCCTTCGGTTTCATTGTGGGTCCAATCCATGCAAGCTCGTGTTCTTTTTCTGGGTTGCCGCTGCCTTTGTCCTGTATTCGTATTGGAACAGACAGACTGTTTACAAACGTCACATCTTGGTTTTTATCAAAATTCACAAACAGCTTGTCCGTGTTTGCACCAGATTCGTTTTCTGGTTGTATGGCAACCACAGGAGAATCATTTCGAAAGGAGTCGATTGGCAATTTGGCAGACACATCATCATAAAAGACCAGTTCCTCATGGTATACGTCAAGCACCTGATTTGTATGAGTCCTGCCCCCAAACATGTGACTCTTCCCGTCAGTGGAGTTTATCACAGTCGTATAGTAAACATAAGGAGGGAGGGACTCTTCGACGAGACCCGTATGCAACCTAAAGTCCTTGTTTGCATTTACTATATTTTGTCGTTCAAGTTCTTTTTTTATCTCTTCTTTCAAAACCATCTTTCCCAGCTCTTCAAAGAACAGGTCGCCGTATTCCTCATGAAAAGAGAATTGTTTCTCTCTTGGCAAGTCTTTCCAAAAACCCAGTGATTGGGAGAGCATCGTATCTTTGTTGCCATCAAGAATGGACGAGTAATCCACGTTTAGAAATGAACAGTAATCAGTAGGATCATTGTTTATCTTGTAGCATAGTTCTCTGTTGCTTATCTTCAGAACATAGTTGTTGTAACTCACTTTCTGCTCAAGAGTCGCTGTATTTGTGTGCAGGTCATACGTTGCACTAAAGAAGTGAGCATCACCACAGGTCATCTTTATCTTGTTGCAGATCTGTTTTGAGGTCTTTCCTGTAATCTTGACAGGTATAGAGCCCTCTTCATTGTCATTTTTTGTCTGCAATGAGACAGGGGAATAGTCTGGAATAATGTCAGAGTTGAAGATTGGGCCTGATATGGACTCTGCAACCTTTATCAGCTCTTCAACTGGAAGACTCCAACTCATGCTGACTAGTATGTCTCTATCAGGCATGGAAACTTGGAGGTCTGATCTCTGCGGTATTGGTGTTCCAAATCTGTCTCCAACCCAGCGTTGTTCGGCCTTTCCAGGATTGCCGTTTATAGTGACAGGCCATGTTTGCGGCTCTCCCGGGGAATCTGAATAACGAGAGCCAAAATTGAGTATTTCTGGATGTGCGACATAAGACAGATAGATGCCTTCATGACTCCATGCAAAATCGCACGTATATGTCTCATCTGTAATTGGTTCCGGCGATATGTATAGAATAGCTCTGTCATTATTCCGTCCCACCGTGACTTTTTGTATTTCATATCCTTCTGGCAGATATTTTGGAACATCAAACACAAAGCCTACTTGTTTTTGTGCATCTGCAAGCGACACTATATCGATATGCGCCAGCATGAGATCTGGAGGACCACAGTATCCCCATTGAGTTAATTCCTGCCATAATGCGTCATCACACTGCATGCCATCAAATGACTTTTGTTCCTGTGTAAACGTGATTTTGTTATGGACCTTGTCTATCTCTTTGAGATACAACAGTGAGAGGCTAGAGTTGTTGTCTTTTTCTGTACAATCACTTACAATTGACTGGTATTCGTCAGGATACATCTCATGGTGTGCAGTATTTGTCGGGTAAGATATCGTGGCGTCTATGCGATTCTCAGCAAGTATCGACACTTGCTTTAGATACCTGCCAATGTCCTGCTGGCCGTCATCTAGAACCCGCAATGTTTCTTGGTGGAATGCCCAACCACGTTGTTCTAGTTTTTCTTTTGTTTCAGGTGTTACACAAGCTGGTGAATCCTCACTTTTAGAAACAAGAATCAGATTGTCATTGCATTTGATCATTTCCGGTTCCACTCCTATTCTTTTCTGCAATGATGGAGACAGATATTTCTCATGCTCACTCCAGATGGAGCCGCAAAACCCTTCTTGGATCAGATTCATCTGATAAGTACGTATTATCTCCACCTTGTTGTAACCCGGTGACAAGTCCACAGTAATGCGGTACCAGCCTTTGTCATTGTTGTCAATCCACTCAAAATCCACTTCTTCTCCATTTACCAAGACAAAATAACCGCTAGACTTGGGACAGTTATAAAACAGCGCATCCATCACACTGTATGGAATCTGGATCTCCATCGGACCACCTGCATGTTTTTGCAGCGACATTACTATGCTGTCACTGTCATCAATCTTGCAAAAATGTGGCTTGGAATCTCCTTTCACAACATAGTTCAGATTTATTGGATTGCAGTTTCTTGGATAGAAATCATCTATTTTCTTCTCATTAGACTTTATCATGTTTATGATTCCTGTGAAATCGCTTAGAGAGTTTGTGATACTGACATCAATTATTCCGTCATCATAACTATAATTGTAATCAGATGGCCTGTAGCAACCGTTCTCGTTTTGGTAGAATCCTATGGTCAGCGTCTCAGTTTCTGAATTGTTTTTTGCAGTAAATCTCAGATCACCGCTTGGTGGATTTGTGTCAACAGACGTGACAAGTCTTGTCGAATTTGGGTGCTTTTTGAGAAATTCCTTTGCTGCCAGGTCTTTTTCAAATATCTTATCTAATGGTGTTGATTCATCACCAAAATGGCAGTTAATTGATTCTTGAGCAAATGATGTTGGAACCATAATTGATGTTGCAAGTATAATTATTATCAAAATGCTAGTCTTCATACCTTACATTGATCTCCATCGATAGCGGTGGCGATAGCGCAGTCGGGTTGTCAATTGACTCCCACACAAATACAGTTGCAGTGTACGTGCCTCCCTTGAATGGAATCCATGTTGCATCAGACGTTATCCTTTGAGATGATGTGAGGTTTCCTGTGATCCAGGACAGTGACTCTGCCTGGTTTTTCTCGTTTTGTATCAATACCAGATATGCAAAGCGCTGCAGATGTTCCATTTGGTTTTCTAGGTCAGTTACCAGCCTTACCTGCTGGTTTATTGCAATCAGATTATCCTGTATGGAATCTCCTTTCAGGTCTAGTAGCCTAAAGTGCGATGCTGGCACACGTTCAAGTGGAGGTGAGCTTCCGCCAACTATAGCAGATGAAAAAAACTCCAAGCCTTGTTCTGTTGGCGATGCACTCTCTGGCACAGTGTAATTTGCGGGAAGTCGCGTGTCTGTATACCCTGCAAATATGGTGTCTCCCTCTGCAGTATGCAGGAAACCTCCTCCAGATGGCG
>JAGQHF010000150.1 GCA_020431985.1 Nitrosarchaeum sp.
CTGAAAAGGCAGAGCTAGAAAAGACGCAAAAGGAACACGACGATCTTCTTTCACAAATCCAAAGTGAAAAGCAATCCATACAATCAGAGTCACAATCACAAAAGGAAAACCTTGCAAAGCTCCAGGCTGAAAAGGCAGATCTTAAAAAAACACAAGCGGAGTATGATGAAATTTTGAATCAAATTAATGAAGAAAAATCTACCTTAATGGAATATGAAAAAATTAGAGATCAATTACCATTAGAAAAAGAAGCCCTGATCAAGTCTAAAGAAGAAAGACTGCAATTAATTGATTATATTGCTAAAGAAAATGAAAATATTGAGAATCTCAAAAAAGAAGAAACAAAAAACCTAAAAGAACAACAGAAACTTGTCAAACAACTTGATAGGGAGAAAACTAAACAACAAAAGTTATTATCACAATATGAAAAAACTAAACAAAAAATTAATGATGATATACAGAAAATAAAAATCAAACAAGAAAAAACCCAGAATGAAACAGCTAAACTAAAAGAAAAAAAGCCAAAAGCTAAACCCGCAAAAACTGAAAAGCCAAAAGCTAAACCCGCAAAAACTGAAAAGCCAAAAGCTAAACCCGCAAAAACTGAAAAGCCAAAAGCTAAACCCGCAAAAACTGAAAAGCCAAAAGATGAATCCTCAAAAACATAACCTAATTTGTTTAGATAATGATGTGATGTGTTTTACTCCTCTGTCTTGATGGTTAACTCTTCTCCGTTTCCTATTGGTACTGTTATTGACACTACCTTGTGATTTTTTTCTACATACTCGTGAAATTTTTGCATTTCTGGCCTGTATTTCTCTGGGAATAGCATGTTGTCTGTTACAATCAATCCGTTTTTTTTCACCATTGGCAACACTAAATCAAAATAGTTAATGCATTCTTCTTTGTCGGCATCCATAAACACTAAATCAAAATAATTTCCAAATTCCTTATTCGACATTTCTGTCAAGATCTCCTTTGCAATTCCGTGCTTTATCTCAATAATGTCTGTCAACCCGGCTGAAACAAAATTTTCCTTAGCACGCAGAATTTTTTTTGAATTTTTCTCAACTGTGATAACTTTGCCATTGTTTTTACGAATTGCTTCTGCCATCCATATTGTTGAATACCCTGTAGACATTCCTATCTCTAGAACATTCTGTGCTCCTGCCATGCGTAAGAGCATGTTGAGCAACTTTCCTGTGTCTGTTGTTATTGCAAGCATTCTGTCTTCAGAGGGGATCTCCAATTGTTTTGTTTTTTCAAGTGCTGATTGTTTTTCTAGCTTATCTAGAACCTTTTTTATCTCCGAATCCATCGTTATCTTCCTTGAAATAATACTTCATGTCTTTACTCTGGACTGTCTTGTTTGTTGAATTATATTTGTGTAAAGGCGATGCTCAATTATGGTTGGGAAATCTAAAGTTGATCTCTTAAAACTCGTCCAACAGATGCTTGATCTTGATCCTAAGATGAGATTTGCCGCAATTATTGATCCAAAGGGAAATATCCGTGAGGCAATAATGAAAACAGGCAAAACAAATCTCAAATCTCAAAAAGAAGAAGAACACTTTTGCAAACAGGTTGCTCAGCGTCGTGCAATGAGAAAAGAATTCGACAAATCTCTTGGTAAAGTACGCTACGTTCATGTTGAACGTGAAAAAGTCTCTCAAATGGTGATATACACTAAAAGGAATACTGTGTACATTACTCTGGAACCAGAAATGCCAATCGAGGATAAAATTAAGATAATAATGAAGATTAAAAAAATCACAGTCGATATTTGAACATCTTTACGAGCGGCACTACTACAATTACCTAAATATCCTGATATTTTCTTTATTACATGGCAAATGTCCTAATTGATCAAAATTGCAAGTGGCTTGCAAATGCGGACAGCAAACAGCTATTAGAAAATTATGATAAAATCTTTGTCGTAGGAGATGATTTGAAACAACGTGAGTATGATGAAAATTTGGCAAAATTCTGTGTTGATAATTCATGTGATCTATTGACTGCGGATAACAGAGCATACACACACTTTTTCATGGATAATGTCATTACCATGGTTCAAATCTCTGAATTTGTATATGAGCACAAAGCAGATAGACCAATTTATCTTGTTAAAGTAATTTGCTAAGCCTTGTTTGATATCACCATGGTGCTGTCATTAGACTTGGGTTGTTTTGAAATTTTTTTAAATTTCTAAATATTATTTTTAAATTGTTGTGAACACCAAATAGTTCTTAAATGAATTCGTCCCTATCTAATCATGTTAGAAATATGGATGCTCCATATTATCTTCATGATTGTATTTTTTGGGTTTCCTGTACTTATGGGGTATAGACAATATCGTGAATGGCGGAAAAACAACAACTCTTCACTATTAAAAAAATTCAAAAAAGACTTGGGTATGAATTTTTAACCTACCTAAGTTTATTTACAAATTTACTTTTTGTTTTATCATGGATGCTTGTGATAGACGAGTACGTGCGTATAAAAATGGCAAGACGTTTGAACAATGCCGTGATATTGCCGAATCTCTAAACCCTGATTTTAAATCACAAATTGATAAACATGGAAAAATTCTGTGGACAGAGATATTGGAGCAGGTGAATCATGACGAATTGATCTATAAGTTAACCTTAAAGTTTCTAAGACGTGATGGATATGATATTGGAAATCATAAAATGCCCGAAGTGAAAAAATTTTCTACTCTGGTGTGATTTTACAACTTCCATCTTCATTGCGAAGTTTTTTGGCCATAAGAAACGGCGTTGCCACAAGTATTGGTATGGAAATTGCGATAAACAATGTTTGCAGCTGCACCAGTGCTATGGAAAGTGCAATTCCACTTGCAGTTCCAACAAATATTGAAAGAAAACTCCCTGCACAGGTTGGGCATGCTATGAATAATCCTGCTGCGGCACCAATAGTGCTTACCCCTCTTCCTTTCTTTGAAATTGTGTATGCATTAATTGCAATTGATGTGTTAAGGCCCACCAAATATGACACGATTATCTGTAGAACTAAGTTTATCGGTATTATTTGCAATCCTACATGTTCTGTAATGTACACAATTATTTTTGGCATGTATCCTGGGCTATCACAACATGGGGCGATAAACCCTGATGGGATTTCTGCACCGTAATTCGTTGAAAAATTAATCTGAGGCTGGTACACAAGTGTCCCTGAAACTAGAGAAAAGAAAATGCCATACAACACAAATGTAATAATGAATGTTTTTCTTGATTTTGAATTCCATGTTGCAAGTGCTATGATTGTTAGAAGGTCATTGTTTTTTTTCTGTACTTTGTATTTGTGAAACTGATAAATGCCAAACGTAATGGATGCCAATGCCGCAAGCAATATTATGTAGAAACCATTTGCTAAACGTTGAATCGAATCAAGCGTGTTTGGCATGATTAATTCTGGATCCTGATATCTTGAATACATTATAAACAGAACAGCAATCACTACAAATCCTAATACTATCAGTTTTTTACCACTCTGATTGTTTCTAATTTCCTGCTTTTCCATATTTTACATCAAATTCAACTGATTAATTTCTATTCCTGTCAAAATTCTAGCTCAGTTTAGGGACAAAGATGTAGATCAGTGCAATGATCTCAAGTCTACCTATTATCATTAGAAAACTCAGGGCAATCTTGGTTGCAGGGTTTGTATCAAAATCAATTATGTCTGCCGATAATCCCCCCGTGGTGATAATTCCTACAGATTCAAAAAAGGCATTTTCAAATGAAACATTTTCCACATCGGATAGATGCGCTGCAGTAACCAAAGCAATGGACGGAAACAGAATTATAATGATTAGTGTTGATGTTAGTTCTTTCCTGTCATGTGGTTGTAGCTCCCTTCTCCTTAATTTATTTGAGAATTTCTTAATGTCCTTTAGGTGCATCAATCTAAAAATCTTGATCCCCCCTGCTGTGGAAAAGCCACATCCTCCAATGAACATCAAAATAACCAGTATGGTATGTGATGCAGAATTTAGCCCCCCGAGACTTTCCATTTGTAATCCTGCGGTGGTACTTGCAGATATTGAGTAAAATATGCTGTACATTGGATCTA
>JAGQHF010000151.1 GCA_020431985.1 Nitrosarchaeum sp.
ATGGTTTTAGTTGATGAGAATTCTGCACTGTTTACATTTGCAGACAAGGATTATCGTATAGGAAACGGAGATAGAACGAAATATGAGATAACTGAAAACTTTGAATTTTCCGCAGTCGTTGAAAAATACGATTCATTCATCACAAATTGCGGCAACTTTGAGGGCACCGGTGCAACCATAGTGCAATATCTTGGCACTGCAGAAATTGACGGAATCGATTATTTTCTGACTTGGCATACTGTTATTCATCCAGAAGATAAATTCCAATGCAAGTACCCTGAAATCATTCAGTACAGTTTGAAGCACGACTTTGGAGATTTGTAGAAAATGAAGACGGATTCCAGGATCATAATTTCAATTGACAAACAGTTTTACAGTGATGACGATGAGATGCGAATTCACGTGTGGTTTAACCATCATTTTTCCTCTCCTGCCACATTGACCGTTCAAAGCCCGCATGGAATAAAGGTGGATTCAGCTGGGTTAAGGGCTGATTCTCAGACTACTGAAACGTTTGCCTTTACTTGTGGTGGACGCTTGATGTTTGAAAATGGGTATTACACCATCCGAGTTGAATGTGAGGAGGCAGTATCTGAGGCAATGTTTGAGTATTTTAGTTCCAAAAACAGGTTTAGGCCGAAATTTGGAAAATGAGCACATAATGCAAAACATTAGAAGCATTTTTCAATGATATGTTGAGATTTCATATTGTATGAAGTATTTTTTGATTTTACTTGCTACTTTTGCAGCCAGTGCGGGTATGGCAAGTACGGCATATGCTACATGTGCATTTGATGCTGAGAACCCTTTTGCCCCATGCAATGGTACGGTTGGTACTCTGGACTATCCAAAAACTCCTGATGAAACTATTCCCCCTCCACTAAAGCAGATGAAACTTGGGATAAAGCTGGGTCACATCATTTGTGATTCTGAGCATTATCCTGCATGGAACACCCACTACAAGCCTGCATGCGTCTACCCAGACTCTGAAGGAGAACTTCTAATACGTGGTTGGGAAAAACTGCGGCTTATGTTGCCTGCAAGCCCTTATCCGGTTACAGAACTAGAAGTAATGGGCCAGAACGTATTCTCTCTGAGAGTTCTTGGCAATTACATAGTTGGCTACGAAGAGCCTCCATTTAGCTATGACAGAAAAAGAGAACTAGCCTGGGAATACTCTCAGCAGTATCATCCGGGGGAGACATATCTGGAATATGCGATAACTCCATATCAAAACCACTACAATGTTGGAGACAAAGTCCAATTTGATTTGCTGGAATGGGGCAACTATACAAATTGCTGGAACCTCAAGTTGAGAATAATCGACGTGCAAAACAAACCCGTTTATGAGTACAATCACGTGAAATATTGCGCAGAGCATGATGGCAAGCAAGGAACATTTCACTCATACTCTATGGGGGAAGATTTTGAGGAATTTGTGTGTGATGAGCCTGGATACTACCGAATCGAGGTATCCAACGGCGACATCTTTCCGTCAGACATATTGGAGAACTTTGCTTGTCTAGGTTACAAGCCGGAACCAGAGTCAAAACATGAAATGCAAACAGGATTTGATTCAGACAAATACTATGAAGTGTTTGGTCGTGGATCGCCTTTGGCCTACAAGGATGCCTCAAAGCCCGTACTGAATCACGAAAACTGTGACAGGTATGCGTACTGGCTTACAGAGCACCAAAAAGAAAAACTGAACCTACGTGAAGACTATCCACGATACCCGCCATGGGGAAACGAGATCTTTCCACTTGTTGAATATTGTACCGGCAATGGGGAACTGGTAAAAACTGTGGAAGGTAATGCGATTCACTGGGAGTTCAAATCAGAAAATGAATACTAGAATCTTAGTTTATGCTTCAAGTGTTGCTCTGGGGGTTATTGCTATTCTTGCAATGACGATATCTGTTAAGGAATCCACAACCACAAACGTAGACATACTTCCCGGTTCAGCTGATCCCGAACAAAAAGAAAATCTTTCTCCTGAAACAATCAAGGTAGTAATTGGAGTTAACAATACCATCAGATGGAATAATCTGGATCATACTCCTCATACACTAACACCGAATCGTAGCTATGATGGTTTTTCATGGGGTACAGAACTTATGAAACCTGGAGAATCTTATGAAATAACCTTTGAAAAACCAGGAGTCTTCAAGTATCATGGAGAGCCAGGACCGTGGATAACCGGATCTGTAATAGTAATGGAAAATGATGACTGGTGGAAATGAAGATTACAATTTTCATGATTATCTCCATTGTGTTGTCTACATGTACCGTCTGGACAGATCAAGCCTTTGCGTCTTGTGATGCGAATATAGACTATGACTCAAAGTTGAAATCTTCTGAATTGGTATTTACAGGAACTGTCACACGCTTGGATAATTATGGCGGTCCACAAAAGATCACTTTCCTTGTTCATGATGTAATCAAAGGAGAAATCGACACCACAAAATACGTTTTAGAAAATACCGGAAAGGTGTTCCTTGAAAATGGTAACGTCATGAGTTCATCAGTCAATGTGGATTACAGGATTGGAAAGACCTACAAGGCATATGTCGAGAATGGCAACACGGACAGTTGCACTACCAAACTGACTGTCCCTCCTGATGGATACATATGGGAACCGGGACCTGAGGATGGCAACTACTATTCAGAGAATCCAGTGTACGTGGATCCTTGCGAGGAGGGATACGGGCTGTCCAATGATGTCTGCATCACTTTGGAAGAAATGAACAAGGATCTCCCCGACTGCGGTCAGAACCCGAAACATGATTTTGGAAAATGCAAAAAAGTCTCTGAAAAACCAGACGTTGAATTGAATACCGTATTGGATGGTTGTGCTTGCCGAGAACTGGGCAATGAATGCATAGATGAATTTCTTAGTTGGTGGGATGACAATTATTACATCGATAACGTTGACTGTGAATTCCTAGACAAGGTTGAAGGCTCTCCTACATACGGTCAGGCCATAGACAGGTATGACCAAAGAGGGCCAAACTATGGTGAAGAGTTTTGCACATCCATCAGAACTGAAAGACTTGCAGCCTCAGACACCGTGGAAAACATTTACCGTGTATTATTGTGGCAGGACATTTGCAACGAACTGGGGATTACTAAGCCATTTGTCTACATCAACAAGCATTACTTGGCAGTAGAACATATCCTCAACCAGACAAAATCATCGACCAGAGATGCAGTACAAGCATATGTCGAATCTGACAGAGACATACAGAAAGCAATCGACACGCTAACGGGATCAGAGTCACAGAAAGTACGTGAATCTACAGGCTCTTACGAATTGGATGAAGCGCAATGCTTGGGAGGCCGTGGCATGATATTGAATGACAAATGCGAAAGAATTGGAAGATACGACATACAGACAGGCATTCCAATAGTAAATGACAAGGCAGAATGTGACAAGTTGGATGGCATTTGGCACGACGACAGAAAACTGTGTGATTCAAAATACGCTCCAGCAGAGTACAGATTACAGTTTGGGCCTGCGCCTGACGTCTATGATTCCAGTGAAGAGATGAGAATAGCCAGTGACAAAGTGCACCATGCAGAAGAGAGCATGGGATTTGGATCTGGCACTGCCATATTTGATGAATCCGGCTTTCAACTGAGTGTAATGATTATTGTGATATTGATTGGTGTGGGTTCCTTTTTTGGTCTGATGTTTCTTTGGAGGAAGAGAAAATGAGAACTGAATTTAAAATGACTGCAGTCATGATGTTTTTGATATGTGCTGTGTTGTTTCTGATTTACCAAAACCCAAATGACACTCCAAGATCAAGGGCGCTTGAAAAATATTCAAATGAAATAATAGAACTTAACAAAGACTCGAAAAAGTACCAATCCATCGAGGATGAGCAAAAGTTTGATCAATCAAAAACATCAATGCAGGAAAAACTGAAAGAAGTCTCTCTAGACAGCATGGGACTTGAGATTACAGATGTGGAGTTACTCGATGGCCACTATCCGTTTTGGGATGCACATAACAGAATAGCAGAGCATGACTGGGTGTCGCCATCAATATGTGATTTTGCACAAGACATACCATTACACATGCAAAAAATCTCACAAACAGATAATTTTCAAAAGTTTGCAAAAAAGTACTCATCATACCCAATTGAATTACTTATAATGGATGAACGAAGCAGCATATCGAACATTCACTATGGGCTGACTGCAACCAATAATGAAAATCAGCACGCATCAACATACTTTCATCTTGATTCATGTACCAACGAGATAACTGACAAGGAGTCCTATTTTTTGGGTTGTTCTGATGAGAAAAACAATTATCAATTTTCCACATTCAACCCTGATGATGTCATTTCCAG
>JAGQHF010000152.1 GCA_020431985.1 Nitrosarchaeum sp.
AGAAGAATATCATCTATGTCGCTAGTACGCATTGTCACAATCAATATTCCCTCAGAGGTTTTGCCAGTTGTTACAGACTTGTCGTGCAGTAAAGGATAAAAAATAACCAATTTCTTTGATTGATTGTTTTTTAATTCCAATCTTATTTTTGGTTCTGAAATGTTTTCTGGTATATCCATGTCCAGCTCATCCAGGTTACCTGATTGGGTGCTTATCAAGGAAAAAAATATGTCTCCGTTAGGTCCTGCTATTTTGATATCTTCAACATCAATGGAATAACCGGTAATTTTCTGATATTCATTGATAATTTCTAGAAACTGCGCTCGATTACCATCAATCGGCAAGATTGTTTGTCCATCTTCATGTAATTGATTGATTTCCTGTACTAGATTGATCAGTTGTGGATTACTGGCCAGTATGCCTACATCACTAACTCGTGACTTTAACAATTGCACGATTGCCTCTCCCCTTACTGATGCTTCTCCGATTAGCAAGTCTTGTGTGTTTTCTCTCAGTATTCTTTCAGCAGAACTAAAGCTTAGAAAGGAGGTTACAAATATTGCAACCAGCGAAACTATGATTACAAAGAATACAATCTTGCGGTTTATACTGAAAGTTTTTTGTAACATGGCACGAACCTACATCACAATTATTTTCTGATTCTTAAAAGTTGGTCTTATTTTGTAAGCACAGAATACGCATGAATTGTAGGACTTTAATAAACAATTGTAGTTTGTGACAGTACTAGGATATTTCCTTTGCACACCTAAATGAGCAAATATTCTCAAACTTGCTTACAAATTCTCTTCCGCAGTGCAGACATTTTTTAAAAATTTGCATATCATATGCAATACGACATTATCTTGTATTAACTACAGTAGCAAATTCAGCTGAATCATCATAACATTTGTTGAACTGGATATATCATCAGGACATATTCATCATATATCATGGATAATGAAAAGATAGACAAGTCAGTTAGTAGCTGGAACAAGATGGTCCACGCACCATTCAGGAAGGTCATCGCATATGATCTCCTGTGCATGGGAATTGGAGTGATCATAGGAATTGGTATTGGTGCCTTTTTCATAAAGGAGATGGTGGGAATATGATTGAAAAAATGAGCGGATTGATCAGAAAAAACTCTAGTAGAAAGCAAAGACTACGCAATGTTCCAAGACATAGAATCGCATTTTATGCATTTCATGTGGTGGCTGCAGCATCAATCATTCTGTTTACTCTATTGCTGTGATGTGTTCTAGCATGCCTAAAACTAACAACACATGCCTGGAAGTCACTCAAAGCAACAGAACACACAAACTAACCAAATTGGAATGTTATGTTTGCGGTACTGAGATAATGCCATACTACCATAAGGGATACAAGGGAGAGCGTGGCAGATGTAAAAAATGTAATTCTGACTTTCCTTTGGAATAATTTTTTGTTACTCTTCTTTCAGCTTGCTTTCTCGGAATATTCCTGCATTGTACCAAGAATACCTGAAGTAGTCAATACACCATTCGTGAAACCTTGCATCGTTTCCGTAAAAAGCATGTCCTATGTTTGCCTCTCCCTTTCTATCTGGGAATGAGACACATGCCTCCTTTTCATTTAGGGCAACCACAATTAGTACGTCCTTTGACATCTTCCGTTCTACTGTTCCTTTTTCTAAAAGATTACTGAATCCAAATCTCTCAAGTGTCTTTTTCCTACCCTTTGGGACCATACAAGATTCAGAAAGAACATAGTTGATCTTCACGTTCTCATCCCTTGCCTTTTTTATCAGGGGCTCAATCAAGTCGTTTGATACCTCCGAATGCATCTCATAGATGTATTCATGGGCATTTTTGTATATCGACTTCCATTGTTCTATGACTTTGGTAAATCCCTTGATGTAAGTTCCTGTTGACAGGGCACCAATACGTTCAATGAATTTGGCTGGAAGATTGCCAAAGTCATGTTCCTGAAAATATTTTCTGTTATTTGAGAAAAAGATCATGGTTGGAATCTGAGTACATATAGTGGTACCGTATACCGTGAGATGATAGTATCCATCAATGTCTTTTTCAATGAACCCTGATTTTACAAGACGTTCAAAATTTCTGTGAACCTCCTGTACGGTAGAGCTTAATCTCTTTGCCATTGGTGAGACTTTTGACTTTTCCTGCATCAGGTGAAACAAGATATCGAGTCTCTGTTCACTTGCTAGATCCAAAAAATCTTTACTGGCATTGCTGTAGTTATTTTGCATTTTGTTTTTTTGCAAGTACACTGAATCTAAATCTTACCTAATTAACTAATTTGTAACATTTGCAAAATAGTCGTCATTTGCAATCTGATATATTAGTTGGGACAGTTTTTTGGAATCCGCATTTTTAGAGACCATGGTTAAGATAGTTCCTCGTGCAGTAGGAATTATCAGTAATGTGATTTTCTCAAGATCTGTTACACAATATCCAAACTTACCAAAATTCTTCTCGTGATCACTTTGCATTGATGTGTATAGTTTGGCCTGAATGCACAGCATTTCCAAACTATCTTTTTTTAATTCCTGTAAAAGTTTAGTTTGTTTTTCAACATATTCTTCTAGTCTTCCACATTCATCAATTACTCCCACGAAATACAGATTCTTTTCATCTAATTGCAAAATGTCCTCTATTAGACCTGAATTGTTTTTTCTCTCAATCTTAAACATAATATCCTCTCTCAATACTTTGTCTCAAAAAAATTAATTGTGGAATAATTCCACAAAATCACAATCTGAGCAAATCTTTGCTTGGATTTTTCTCCACGGTTGTTCAGCATGAACTGAAATATTCGTATTGCGAACAAATACATGATTTGAACATTTTGGGCACACTTCCATGGTTTAGGTCTGTCTTAGTTATTCATTAGTGTCGGTAGCAGATTTAGCTGTATATTCACACATACAGCTGAGTAATAGATCTTCCAATTTCAAATACCAAGAATCAAAATCAAACTCAGTGTATTTGAGAGTAATTCTGTTTAGTTTCTCGATACCACAAAAATTACAAATTCCAAACCAGGTACAAGACTCTGATCTAGTCTTGTGAATTTGAACTTGTCAGAGTCTCTTACTTTTTGGTACAATGAATCCCCAACTATCAAAGTGTTTGGTAGTGCATATTGGTTAATCTTAAAACAATGGTTTACGGGTTCACCAAAAATATCCTGCAGGGTACTCATGGTTGATCTCGTAATGTTGGTGTTTCCAATCGTTGAGCTAATCCTGTACGCCATACC
>JAGQHF010000024.1 GCA_020431985.1 Nitrosarchaeum sp.
GGAATGTGGCTCATAGATGCACATGGAAACAAAATGATTGACGCAGTTGCATCTATGTGGTGCAATGTGTGGGGACATTCAAGAAAAGAACTAGTTAAGGCAATCACATCACAGAGTAAAACACTGCAGCATTCGTCAATGTTTAATCTAACAAACGAACCAGTAGAAAAATTAGCAAAGACATTGGTAGAAATTTCCCCGAACATGCATAGAGCATTCTTTTCAGACAATGGTTCATCTGCAATGGAAATATCCATCAAAGTTGCATTGCAGTATTGGAGCAACATAGGAGTAAAGGAAAAATCAAAGATTATGACATTAAAAAACGGATATCACGGAGATACATTTGGCGCAATGTCCGTAGGATTTGTTCCCGAATTTTTTGGGAAATTCAAAAGGCAGTTATTCACAACAATTCAAGTTCCTGTACCAAATAGTTATAGAATTCCAAAAAAGTGGACAATTTCAGAATATCAGAACTATTGTCTAGACAAGATTGAAGAAAAGATGAAAAAAAACAATATTGCTGCCTTTGTGATGGAAAGTGGTGCACAAGTTGCAGGAGGAGTTGTGATTTACCCCAAAGGATTTCAGAGGCAAATTGGGAAATTATGCAAAAAGCACAATGTGTTGTTTGTGTTGGATGAAATTGCGACAGGTTTTGGAAGACTAGGAGCAATGACAGAATACACACAACAAGGCAGTAATCCAGATATTGTTGCGTATGGCAAAATGCTTACTGGAGGATATCTCACCATGGCAGCAACATTGGTCAACAAAAAGGTGTATGATTCCTTTCTGGGAGAATTCAATGAATGGAAACATCTATTTCACGGTCATACATATACGGGAAACCCACTCGCTGCTGCAGTTTCAAACGAGAATCTAAGACTGTATAAAAAATACGATCTTATCAAAAAAATTCAAAAAACATCACATGTATTCCAAAAACACTATGATGAAATCAACAGACTAGACATGGTTGGTGACATAAGGCACAAAGGCATGTTGATGGGAATTGAAATCGTCAAGAACAAATCCAAAAAAACCCCAATATCGCCAAAAAAATCAATAAATAAGATATTTTATGAGGCCGGAAAGAAAAATGGAATTTATCTTAGGACATTAGGAAACATCGTAATGCTTGTGCCACCTCTTGCAATTTCACATAATGAATTGGATCTGTTGATATCAAGGGCAATTAACACGATTGAAAGTGTAAAAAACAATGTCAGGTAAGAGTTAACCTCGTGTAGATGTACGGTTAGCTTCTCCAATATTCTTATTTAAGGGAATATTCAAAAAAAACTGATGAGAGGGACTTTAGAATTTATCAGAGAATGTCAAGAGAAAGTATTTTCTGGCACAGGTTTGTCCGAAGAAGATGCCATAAAGCTGTTTGACATTCCTGAGGAACACATCAAAGATCTTGCAAAAGCTGCAAATGAGATAACTCGAGATTTCAATGGAGACAAGGTAGATGTCGAGGAATTAAACAACATTAAGAAAAATGCATGTAGTGAAGACTGTTCATTTTGTGGGCAATCGGCATTTTTTGATACAGGTATAGAGTCATATCAGCTTCCGCCACCAGAAGAAATTGTAGCAAGAGCTGAGATTGCAAAAAAAGATGGTGCAGGATCATATTGTCTTGTTGCTGCATGGAGGGAACCCTCCGCTAGAGATTTTGAAAAAGTTTGCAACATCATAACCATGATAAATGAAAAAGTCGGGATAAGTGTAGAGTGTAGTTTGGGATTTCTGACAGAATTGCAGGCACAAAAACTCAAAGAACTAAAAGTGAAAAGATATAATCATAATTTAGAAACAGCTAGATCCAAGTTTGCAGAAATTTGCACTACTCATACCTATGATGACAGACTCAATACATTACAGATTGCAAGAAACGCGGGATTGGAGCTTTGTACTGGCGGAATAATAGGACTGGGAGAATCAAGAAAACAGAGACTGGAATTAACATTAGAGATTGCGGCAATATATCCAGAAGAAGTAACGATCAACATACTTGTACCAGTGTCTGGGACGCCTCTAGAGCTTCAGACTCCAATAGCAAACTCTGAAATTGTTAGAATGTTTTCAGTGATTCGATTTCTACTTCCAGAATCCGTCATAAAGATTTCAGGAGGACGTGAAACAAACCTAGAAGATCAGGGAGAAGAGCTATTGCAAAGCGGTGCAAACGGAATAATCACATCAGGGTATCTCACTATAGATGGTAATGAAGCTGAAAGAGACATTGCAATGATAAAGAAGATTGGACTTAGAGCATGACCTTTTCAACCGGATTCATTTGCTCGATAAAGAAAAGACAAACTTTTCAAGTACAAAAAATGTTCTGAAACGATTACAATGATTGAAAAATTTGTTCACTATTAGTTGTGACAGGTTTAATAGATCAATTTTCTTTTTAGTTGTGGCGTGAACATCAAATTGAGATTCATTGGTAAAGAAATTGAAAAAATAAAAAAGAATAATCTTTACAGAAATTTGAGATTTGGTGAAATTAAGGGAGCGCACATAACAATCAACGGTAAACAATTGTTAAACTTATGTTCAAATGACTATCTTGGTATCCCTCCAACAAAAATAAAAAACAAGCAGATGCAGTCAAGTTCAAGACTAGTTTCAGGCAATGATGAAGATTTTAAAGAACTAGAAGACCTTCTCTCTAAACATAAATCTCAAAAAAAGAGTCTGGTTTACCCCACAGGATATATGACAAACTTGGGAGTGATTCCTACTGTCACTCAAAAAGGAGACTTGATCTTAAGCGACTCTCTGAATCATGCAAGTATAATAGAAGCATGTAGATTGTCGGATGCAAGCGTGTCAATTTACAGTCATAACGATATGGATGCACTCAGTGCAAAACTAAAGCAAAAAGCCAAAAACAAATTCGTGATAACAGAAGGGATTTTCAGCATGGATGGAGACTATGCAAAATTAGATAAAATTGCAGAAATTGCTCAAAAAACAAATGCCACAATAATACTTGATGATGCGCATGGGGATTTCGTAGTGGGAAAAGACGGTAGAGGTACTGCATACCAATTTGGAAAATCCAAGGACATCGATATCTATATCAGTAGTTTGAGTAAAGGTTTGGGTTCTTTTGGAGGGTATGTAGCTTCAGACAAAAATGTGATAGAGTACTGTGTTAACAAATCAAGATCTTTTATCTATACATCAGCACTGCCATCGTTTCTTGTTGAATATGCCATCAAAAGACTAAAGATGGATCGAGAGAAACACAGAAAAAAATTGGAAAACAACACAAGGAAACTTGTTAGAGGCTTACAACAGATTGGATACGAGATAAAATCTCCCAGCCATATTGTACCGATAATAATAGGAGAAGAAAAATTAGCTCTAGAATTTGGAAGATTTATTATGAAAAACGGGATATATGCCCAACCAATAAGGTATCCAACCGTGCAAAAAAACAAGGCCAGATTACGTATTTCAGTTACTGCATGGTTATCAGAGAAGGATATTGAGTACACATTATCAGTATTTGAAAAGGCTGCAAAAATCTTCAGAGTGTTATCGGTATGAGTCGAATCCGAATGGACCTGCAGGAGAGCCTATCACCACTGCAATCGTAACAATTATCGCTAAAACAACTCCAACAATTACAAACCTCTTATTCATGCTTTGATTCTATTGGACCAAGATAAAAACGAAGTGTGCTCCCCAATTTGGAAGAATCCTTTAAAGTGAATTTTGTGAATTGAAAATATGGTCGAGATCACATTCGCAGTTGCGGTACTTGCAGGACTAGGTTCGTTTGTTGCCCCTTGCATATTGCCTATGATTCCAGCATTTTTAGCATATATTTCCGGAACTACACTAAGTGATCTGAATCATGCAGGTCGTGCATCACTTACAGTCAACAGAACCAATATTGTACTTAATTCAGTATTTTTTGTCCTGGGATTCTCAGTTGTTTTTTCAGTTTTAGGTGTGATAATAAACAGCGTTCTTGCTAGTTTTGCTGGAGAAATTACAGAAACCCTAAATCAAGTAGGAGGAACAATAATTGTAGGATTTGGGCTATTTCTGATTCTATCAAACAAGGTAGACAGATTGAATGTTGAAAAAAAATTCTTCCCTAAAAGAACTAAAACTAGTTATCCTATGTCGTTTGTGTTTGGTCTTGCATTTGCTGCAGGATGGACACCTTGTGTTGGCCCAATACTTGGTACAATCCTCACTCTTGCCGCCACCACACCATCAGTCGCTTTTAACCTACTATTAGCATATTCCCTAGGATTGGGAATTCCGTTTATTTTGATAGGCGTGTTTTATTCAAGGGCCAATCGATTAATAAGATCCATGAGCAGGCATTTAAAATATTATAACTTAATCTTGGGAACATTTATCATTCTGTTAGGGATATTGGTTTTTACAAATCAGCTTGCATACATTGCAAATTTTCCACTACTCAACGAATTGTTATTTTTAGGGTGAACAAATGAGGACAGAAGTAAAAACAGCAACAATACTGGCAATAGGAATAACAGTGGCAATAATTTCCTTAAGTGTGATTTTGTCTACATTTGACTCAGAGACAGATACTCCACTAACTAAAGAAAAAAATGATGGCATAGACAAATCCGGTTTCAAAAAAGCCCCTGATCTTGTTGGAATTGCTTACTATCTCAATACCACACCAGAGGAATTATCGCAAAAAATGAAGGACAAAGTTGTGTTGTATGACATATGGACATATAGTTGCATAAATTGTGTCAGGACATTACCATACATCACTGCTTGGGATGAAAAGTATTCAGATGAAGGATTGTTGATAATAGGTATACATTCGCCCGAATTTGAGTTTGAAAAAGATCCAAAAAACGTAGAGATGGCGATTGCAAAATATGGCATATCATATCCAGTAGTAATGGATAATGAAATGAAAACATGGAAGGCATTTGAAAATAGATACTGGCCTAGAAAATACATTGCAGATTATGAGGGATACATAAGATATGATCACATTGGGGAAGGAGCATACAAGGAAACTGAACAAGTGATTCAAAAGTTACTGGAGGAAAGAGCCGCCGCATTAGGAACTGAGTCGATTGTAAATGGATCGTTGGTGAAAATAGAAGAATTCAATCACGCAGCCTTCAGGACACCAGAGTTATACTTTGGGTACGGGTTTGCGCAGGGAAGAAATCAACTAGGCAGTAATGAGGGATTCAGCCAAAATAAGATAGTCACATATGCAGAGCCAGAAAAAATTGAATTGCATAAATTCTATCCAATAGGCCAATGGAAAAATCTTGAGGACAGTATGGAGTTAATCGCAAATGAAGGAACAATAAAACTCAGATTTAATGCAAAAGAAGTTAACGTTGTCACATCGAATTCGGCCGTTATAGAAATATTTCTTGATGGTGAACCACTTTCAGCAAAATATGCTGGAAATGATATTACATCAGGCAATAAGCTAAACGTAAAGGAGTCTGGCCTGTACAACATAATTAGCAGCAAAGACGAATCATCCCATTTATTGGAAATCAAAGTCAATGGTTCTGGATTCAAGATATACACATTCACTTTTGGATAGAATGTAACCGTGGTATGGAGTAACTGGAGTTACATACATTAAAGAGACAAATCAGTTTAAAAGCCAATTTTAAAGTAGTATTGAGGAAAACATTGTTGATCAGTAATACTTGGAATAAAGCAGAAGGGGAAAGTATCTCTCAAAAAGTCATGGGAAGGGTAAAACCAGACATTCCTCTAAAAAATAAAATTGATTATGCGCAAAAAAGATTACAATTTCAAATTTCAAAATTAGAGGTAATTAATGAAAAATTACAAAAAAAACATGACGGTATTTTTGAAAAAATAGTTAATGCACAAAGAACTCACAATAATGCATATGCCCAAGCCTATGCATCTGAACTTGTTCAAATAAGAAAAATGAAAGGAATGGTAAATGGAGCGAAATTGTCAATGGAACAGATTCAGTTGAGATTGAACACAGTGTCAGAATTAGGAGATGTAGTGGTCACATTAAGTCCATGTATGTCAATCATCAAAGGATTAAGCCCATCTCTAGGCAGTATCATGCCAGAAGCAAATGCATCTATGCAAGATTTGTCACAAATACTAGGCGATGTCATGGCGGGTTCATCAATTGATGGTGGAGACATGATGAACATCAGTGGACATGACAATGCAGACACATTGGCAATTCTAGAAGAAGCTCACTCGGTAATAGCAGGACAAACAAAACAATCAATACCGGACATTCCAGACAATCTCAAACAAGAAAGCATGCAGAAAAGAAATGCGAACGTGTTCATTTAAAATTAGTTAGTTTTGCTTTTTTGAATTAGAATTTTTTTAATTCTAGAAATTGTCGGGTAGCTATAACCTCTTCTTCTATAGTTTGCTATCATCATCTTCCAATTTTTTAACCTCCATTGAGCCTGTTCAGAGGTTACAGAATGTACTTCTTTTTTGATTATACTTTTTCTTCCAACTTTAAGTGTGCCTATATCTTTTGCATGCCATCTGTTTTTGACAAATTTTAGACCAGTTAAAATTTCATCGAGAGGAATGTCTTTGAAATATTCTTGCAATTTCTTTAGCTCTAAATCAGTTGGCTGTCTTGATAATGAAATTTCAATTGAGAGTTTCGGCATAGTATATTGAATATCGAATCACTTAAGAGAATCATGATGAAGATGATTTTACAAAACTGGATAAAGATCAAAAACTTTTCTAGAATTTAACAATTAAGCCCCACAAGTGAATTTTTGCAAATAGTCATGTACATTCCGGCTCCCAAAATAATTGCAGCAAATACAGCCAGAGGCACAAGTACGAAAATTTTGGTTTTTATTCCCACATACGAGAATAATTGAGATTCATATAAAACTGTCACAGTCAGCTCACAGATATTATGAATTTTCCTTTTATGTTGGGATTTTGAAGTAAAGCGATCATTTCTCTAGGTATGACATCTGATGCTTTGTCACATCTCACAGCCAGAGTTCTAGGACATACAAAATTACTTTTACGAATTACGATATCTTCTGTGTGAGTAAGTGTCAGATTCTTATCCCCATTACCGTGTACTACAAATTCATGTGTTCCAACTTTAATAAAAAAAGAAACAACAGATTTTGGATCTTTGAGTTTTTCCTTTAGTTCAAAAGGGAGATCAGCACAACCGGATGTAGCATTAACTCCAACAATACAATCACCTCTGGGAGTAAGATGGGAATCTTTTGTGATTTCGATAGTCCTTGCATGGTTTGAACGAATGTTCTCATGTCCTGAGAATTCAATTTCATATATCACACAAGATAAAACAGAATAGAGTCAAATTAAGATTAGCAAGAATTATTTCAGAGTAGGCTCAGATCTGATATCAAGTGATGGGCAGAGTTTAAATTAAACTTTCAAAGCAGAAAAATCAAATGCTTCCTGCGCAACAAGGTTATGATAGAGCAATTACTGTGTTTTCTCCAGATGGTAGATTATATCAGGTCGAATACGCAATTGAGACTGTTAGAAGGGGAGCAATTGCAGTTGGTGTAAAATGCAAGGAAGGAATAGTGATTGCTGTTGAAGAAAAGCCAAGAAAGCTGCAAATATCTGAATCTGCGCAAAAAATTTTTCAGATTGACGATCATGTGGGCGTCGCAGCAGCTGGGTACATTCCAGATGCACGAAGCCAAGTAGACAATGCAAGATTTTTTTCACAGAGCAACAAATTGATTTATGATGAACCAGTAGAAGTTGAAACAATCGCAAAACATTTGGCGGATCAGTGTCAACAGTTTACTCAATATGCGGGGGTAAGACCTTTTGGTGTTGCGTTGATTCTTGGAGGCGTTATAAAAGGAAAACCACAGTTGTTTCTTACTGATCCTAGTGGAACTTACATTTCATATGATGCGATAGCAATAGGTTCAGGTTCTGATCATGTAACTGATTTTCTAGAAAAAACATATACAGAAGGTCTTTCGCTCGATGATGCTTCAGTATTAGCATCTGCTGCCATTTACCTAGCAAGTGAAGATAAAGAAGGAACAGATCATATCAGAATGGCACAAATAAAATCCGACACAGGAATGTTTGAGATTGTATCAAAAGACCAGATTATACAATATGCTAATGCATCTAAAGAAAAGTATCCACATGAAAAAAATTAAAACCCAAGTATTTGTGTGAAAAACAATATTGAAATTATCTGTCGCAATTCCTAGTTCATCACTGTCTGATGAATCCGCAAAAATTGATAAAACTAGAAAGATCTCAGTTCTCGCAAGAGCTTGTGCAATTTTTAGAGTTGATACAATCTATGTATACCAAGAAGGAGACTACAAAGAAGACACTAACCTGATTTTAACTGTTTTGAAATATCTTGAGACGCCACAATTCCTCAGAAAACGGCTATATCCGAAAATGAATGAGCTCAAGTTTGCAGGAGTTCTACATCCATTAAAAATACCCAGCCACATAACACCTACTGACCCAAAAAAAATTAACAAAGGAGACATACGGGAGGGAATTGTAATAAGCGTAAAAGGGAAAAAATTTGTTGATGTAGGAATTAATCGCCTGGTACCATATCATGGTAAAGAAAAAATTGGAAAGCGATTAACATTAGAATTCAAGTCTAACTATCCGGAATTAACTGCAAAAGAAATTCAATTGAATGAAATTAACAAATACTGGGGATATACAGTGAAAGAAAGATCAAGCCTCTTTTCATTGATATCAGAGTGGCAAGGAAGTACAATAATCACCTCAAGGAAGGGAAAAAACATAACCAAAGAGCAACTTGCCAAGTCGCTCAAACCAGATGAACATGTATTGGTTGTTTTTGGTTCACCAGACAAAGGCGTACATGAAATACTAGGTCCAAAAATAAAAAACATTCAAAATACAAGAGCACTGAATTTCTTTCCAAACCAAGCTACTGAAACCGTTCGATTGGAGGAAGCAGTAATGGGAACCTTATCAATCATCAATGCACATAGTATCGGTTAGAGGCATAAATTGGTAGAAAAGAAAAATTTTTTGATATTGGCGATAGGATTAGGAGCAGTAGGAATAATCATAGGAGGAATAACAATTTGGAATACTGCCTACAATTTATTTCAGCCATAATCGATTAAAAACTTTGGTTAACTTGAAGAAAATTGAAGGTTAACAAACAACTCACATGGTTTATTAGACGGTCATCGATGATTTTTTTTAATCATGGGTCATAGAAAACATAGCCAGCCACGTAGAGGAAGCATGGCATACTATCCAAGAGGACGTGCTAAGAGTATGGAGGCGCGGATAAGAGGATGGCCCACAATAGATTCAGAAGAGCCAAAAATTTTGGCACATTGTGGATTCAAGGCAGGTTGTGTCCAAATCGTTACCATAGATGACAGAGACAAGACACCTAATGCCGGAAAGCAATTAGTAAGTTTAGGGACAGTTTTAGTTACTCCTCCTGTTTTGATATTAGGGATAAGAGGATATTCAAAAGATCATAATGGCATGCACGCAGAATTTGACGTATATGCTGAAGATATTCCAAAAAACATTGCAAAGGAAGTATCCCTAAAGAGCAAAGAAGGATCGTTAGATAACGCGGAAAAAAGATTAGGGCGGATAAAAGAGATTTACGCAATAGTTGCAGTATCTCCAAGAGATGCAGGTTTGGAACAGAAGAAGCCTTACGTTTTTGAGGCGTTTGTGAGTGGTGGAGACATACACAAACAATTCACCCATGTTAAAGAATTACTTGGAAAAGAAATCAAGATTAACCAGATTTTTGAAACAGGAGCAAGCGTTGACGTAGCAGCAATTACAAAAGGAAAAGGATGGCAAGGAGTAATTCAGAGAATGGGCGCGAAAAGAAAACAGCACAAGTCAAGAAAAACAGTAAGAGAGCTTGGATCACTTGGACCTATATCTCCGCAAAATGTAATGTATACAGTACCAAGAGCTGGACAAATGGGTTTTCACCAACGAGTGGAATATGATAAAAGAATCATGCTAATTGGAAATACGGAAAATGACAAACTTGAGATTAATCCAAGTGGAGGCTACAAACATTTTGGTCTAGTTAAAGGAGATTTCATCATACTGAAGGGCTCAGTACCAGGGACTTACAGAAGATTGATCAAGCTTAGAAGCCAGATAAGAAACATTCCATCAAAAATCTCAAAGCCAAACATCTTGGAGGTAGTAATATGAAAGTTACATCATACGCAATTAACGGTTCAAAAGAAAATGAAGTGGAGTTACCATTAGTTTTTTCTACTCCATTTAGAGCAGACTTGATTCACAAGGCATTTACAAATCTTAACTCACACAAGTTCCAACCACAAGGAAGGCATCCAACAGCAGGCATGGATGTCGTTGCCAGATCTAATGATCCACCAACAGGTCAACACCAAGCGCGTATAGCAAAGATGAAAGGTGGAGGAGGAGGAAGACAAGGACAAGCAGGAGGAGTAGCGTCAGTTAGAGGTGGCAGACAGGCACATCCGCCAATTGTAGATAAAGTGATTCATAAAAAACTGAATAAAAAAGAAAACAGGCTAGCGTTGTGTTCTGCTATTGCAGCTACAGCATCCAAGGAATTAATTCAATCAAGAGGCCATAAAATAGACAACATGGAATCATTCCCCATAGTGATATCTGATCAAATAGAGACAATTTCAAAAGCCTCTGAAATATTGAAAGTTTTAGAGTCATTGAGATTAATGGACGATGTTAAAAGACTGCAATCAAGAAAGCCGCGAACTGGAAAATCATCGCTAAGGGGAAGGAGTAAAAAAGTTGGCAAAAGCGTACTTTTTGTTACAAAAGATGCTTCAAAGATAAGTAATGCGTGCGGAGCATTTCCAGGAGTAGAAGCAAGATCTGTAAAAGAACTGAGCGTACTAGATTTAGCACCAGGTTCAGATCCAATAAGATTGACAGTCTACTCCAAATCAGCGCTAGAAGAGATGGATAAGATAAAATCAACACATTTAGAGATAATGGTGAAGACAAAATGAACGTAGAGCAAGCAACAAAGATCATCATAAAACCATACATTACAGAAAAAACATTTGCGATGGTAGAAAACGAGAGTAAAATTTGTTTCATAGTAGATAGAATGGCAAGCAAACCAGAAATTGCACAAGCAGTAACTACTCTCTACAACCAAAAGGCAATTAATGTAAACACAGCAAGAACAATTTATGGAAAGAAAGCTTTTGTGCAGTTTGAATCTACTGAAAAAGCAAGAGATTTGGCAACAAAGATAGGAATGCTATAATATGGACGCTAAAACTTCAATACCAATAAAGGAGAGACAAGATGGTTAAAGA
>JAGQHF010000153.1 GCA_020431985.1 Nitrosarchaeum sp.
ATTCATACGATCTGTCTGCAAAAAAGCTCGCACAGATGTTTGTAGAGAATTTCAAAAAATTCAAGGGCGTCTCGCAGGATATCGTAGATGCCGGACCCAAGATTATTTAGTGATTTTTCGGAAGAATAGTCCTGCAATTCCAACTATGATGATTATTGCGATAATTATTCCTGCTTGTCTTTGAGCAAATTGAAAAACTATCTGGTTTCCAGATTCTGCAGATGAATTTACGTATATTGTATTAAATGCATCAAAAGTTTCACTCTCTGCAGCAATCTTTGCTTCTATCCAATACTCTGCATTATCATAAACCTGGATCATTCCGTTTCTATCTGGGGTTGCTGTTGTAATGTCTGTGTTCCCATCTTTGCTATTTGTAATGGATATTTTTGCAAAATTCCATTTTTCAGGGTGATGCACTTCAAAGTTTAGTACTCCTTCATCTTGCTTTACTGAGATGGAGCTTTCTGTGTGATGAAGTAAGAATGGAACAACATATTTCGTGTTCTCATGTAATATGATTATCTTTCCCTCATGATCTCCGTATTCTTCTCCAATGACATTTAGCTTTATCTGCAGATTATTGTCTTCCAACACATATGCAAACTGTATAAATTCAGGCCCATCAAATGTTATGTCCAAATCATCAAGTGAACCATCAAGCAATTTCAATTCTAATTGTTTTGTAACATGTGGGTTATCTAATGAAGTACTTGTAACAAAATTAGGTGGAATAATTATTAATTTTGCATTGATTGCATTTGCAATATCTAATCTGCCAGAACCCACATCTTCTAATGAAAATTCCTGCCCATATGCATTAGATACGGGTTTTGCAGTGGTAAGAAGAAGTGATTTTATCTCATGATGATGTATGTTGGGATATTTTTGCATCAAAAGTGCAGCAGCTCCACTTACGTGAGGAGCTGCATAGCTTGTCCCACTTGTAAAATTATACCCACCATTATTTTGTGTTGTATTGATGTATGCTCCAGGAGCTACAATGTCTGGTTTTATGTAAAATGGCGATACTGGTCCTCTTGAGCTAAAATGAGCCACAAAATCGGGATTGTAAAACAAGTGTAACAATCCTTCTCCCTTATTCTTAATCTCTAGTCCGTCTTCTCTGTCAATTGATACTACTGGTATTCTTGGATTGTAGCCAGATTCGGCAAATTCGTGAGTGAGTTCTCCCAGAAATATCCCTGGTTCATTATTGTATACAATAAGGGCCTTTGCACCTGCATCTGCAGCATTTTTTTCTTTGATCGAGAAATAAAGCAATTCCCCTTCAACATCACTCCCTCTTTCAACAACTAACAATGCATCTCTCACATCAACGTTTTCAAGCTCTTCCTTTTTGCCATATCCTCCAAAAACAATCTTCTCTTGTATTGGTTCATCAAGCTTAGAGGATCCTATCATTGGGATGACTGTGTATGACTTGTTTTCTACTTCTAATGTGGCAACTAGACTCGATGTAAGATTATTGTATGTTGCTCCCACTGTCACCGCACCATAATTTTTTCCAGGGCTTCCTATTGTACCAGAACTTGGTCCGTCATTTCCTGCTGCAGTGACTACAAAAATCTCTTGATCTAATGCTCTATTCACCGCACTATCTATTTTTTGATTTGTTTTGTTAACCCCGAGGCTTATGTTGATAATATCTGCATTATCTTCTATTGCTCTATCAATTGCTCGTATGATTAAATCTGAGGACACACCTTCCCCATCTTCCGAAACCTTATACGCAAGGATTTTTGCTTTTGGTGCTACTCCTTGCATAATTCCATCAGCTGCAATAACTCCAGCAACTTGTGTCCCATGTCCATTAGTATCGAGTGGCAGATCGTCTTCATCAATAAAGTTGTACCCTCCAATAACTTTACCATCATGTCCCCATCCTGACAGATCTGGATGATTAAAGTCAACTCCAGTGTCTATCACTGCAACTTTGATTCCTTTCCCATCTATTCCTTCTTTTTTTGGGATATCACCTCCAATAAATGGCACACTTTTATCAAGATAAATTCGACTGGTTTCCTCTTTTTGTAACTGTGGAAAAATTACCACTAGTAAAACTACACAAATAGTCAAAAAAACAAGTAGATACTTCACAGGTTTACACATTTCACTGTCTGTAAAAACCAATTGCTAGTAAACCAATAAATGGCATTAGTGCACTGCAAGACATATGGGAAAATACACACTTCCTGAAATGCCATATGCCTATGATGCATTAGAACCTCACATTGATGCAAGAACAATGGAAATTCATCACACCAAGCATCATCAGACATATACCGACAAACTTAATGCTGCTCTAGATAGCTGTCCTGCAGAAGTCCAAGCAAAAGACATACTTGACATTCTGTCTGATCTTAATCAAGTGCCAGAAGCACAGCGTGGAGCAATTAACTTCAACGGTGGTGGTTTTGACAATCACAGGTTATTTTGGAACAATATGAAACCAAATGGAGGTGGGGAGCCTGGAGGATCAATTGCAGATGCAATTAAAGACTCCTTTGGCAGCTTTTCAGACTTTAAGGAAAAGTTCTCATCAAGTACTGCCGTTGTACAAGGTAGTGGATGGGGATGGTTGGTCTACAACCCATCTTCAAAAAAAGTTGAGTACAAGTCTATGCCAAATCAAACTAGTCCAAGAACCGAAGGATTAGTGCCATTACTTGGTTGTGATGTATGGGAACATGCCTACTATCTCAAATACCAAAACAAACGACCAGACTATATCTCTGCATGGTGGAATGTGGTTAACTGGGATGAAGTAGAGTCTAGATTCTCCAAAGCTAAATAATCTTTACATCTTTATTTTTTTAGTGTGTTCTAGTTTTTCAATTCGACTTCACTATATTCTTCAATTTGGGTTATTTCTAATCCGAAATACATTAAACGAACATAATCGTTTGTGGTATTTACCACCATTCAAAAGTAATTCTTACAATTCTTTAATTTGTTATGTATTTGAGATACAGTGTTTGGAATTAAAATCATTAATTTAAATTCTCTAAATCCACAATGTCACATTTTTGTGAATGAATTTATAAGCATCCGCTCAAGGCTTGATGTAAATGAGTGAAGAACAAGCAAGACAGTTATTTCAACAAATGCAAATGTTAGAGTCATATTTTACGGATCTTGCACAAAGAGAAGAGACTTTGTTCAACGTTTTACGAGAAGCTACATCTGCAAGTGAGTCTATAAAATCCCTAAAACAAAAACCTGTTTCTGACACTCTTGTACCAATTGGCATGGGAACATATGTACAAACAAAGATTTCCTCCAATGACAAAATAGTTTTAAACATAGGGTCTGGCATAGCAATCGAAAAAGATCCTGATGCTGCAATTAATTATCTTGAGGCACGAATTAAAGAGATAGAAATTGCCTTGCAAGATACATCTGTTAAAAAACATGATGCTGCGACTAGATTAGAACAAGGCAAGGAGCAAATGAACCAATTAATGCAAACCGCTCAAAATTCTTCAGGTTAAAACAATGTTTGAAAAACTTCGAAGTGCATTTTCTAGTGCAGCTAAAAGTTTTGGAGAAAAAGAACTCAATGAAAAAGACATTGAACAAATTCTTTTTGATTTAGAAATATCCTTACTGGAATCTGACGTTGCAAGCGAGGTTATTGATTCCATAAAAACTGATTTGAAAAATAAATTAGTAGGTTCTAAAGTTGCTAAAAATGAGATCGAACAATTTGTCAAAAATAGTCTGATTGCCAGCATTTCCTCTCTTTTTGACAATGCAGGAAAAATTGATCTTTTTGAATTGATAAATGCAAAGAAAAGCAAGGGACAACCATTTTTAATTCTATTTGTTGGTATTAATGGAACTGGAAAAACTACTTCCCTTGCAAAACTAGCATACATGCTACAACAGGCAAAATATTCTGTGGTTATTGCAGCTGCCGATACGTTTAGGGCTGGTGCAATAGAACAATTACGCGAACATGCAAATCGTTTGAATTTAAAATTAGTTGCACAAAATTATAATTCAGATCCAGCCGCTGTTGCAAGAGATGCAGTGTTATATGCAAAATCTCACAAAACTGATTGTGTTTTAATTGACACTGCAGGTAGAATGCAAACAAGCAAAAACTTGATGGAACAAATTGGAAAAATAACTAAAGTAGTTAATCCTGATTTTAAAATATTTGTTGGAGATTCACTTGCGGGAAATGATACTGTAAACCAAGCAAGAGAGTTTCATGAACATGTAAAGTTTGACTGCTCCATTCTTACAAAGAGCGATGCAGATGCCCGAGGAGGGGCTGCGTTATCTATTGTTAAAATTACATCAACACCTGTTCTCTATGTTGGGGTTGGACAAGAATATCCTGATCTAAAGTCTTTCGATAAAGAGGTATTCTTAGAAACAGTATTTGGAACATTGGCAATAGATGCGTCATCCGTACTAGAGCCAGAAAAGAAACCAGAGCCAGAAAAGAAACCAGAGCCAGAAAAGAAACCAGAGCCAGAAAAGAAACCAGAGCCAGAAAAGAAACCAGAGCCAGAAAAGAAACCAGAGCCAGAAAAGAAA
>JAGQHF010000154.1 GCA_020431985.1 Nitrosarchaeum sp.
GTGATGGGACCGGCAGGATTTGAACCTGCGACCACTAGCCCCCCAGACTAGTATCATACCAAGCTAGACGACGATCCCTTAAAAACCAGCCACAAAATGAAATTATTAAATCGTCGTATTGTGGTATGTAGTTGTTGAAGATTTGCAACATATGCCATAGGATCTCTGCAACTGACCAAGATCATCTTGATTGTGTTCAGAAAAGAAGAGTGGAGTTGGAAAATGAGGATTTAAAAAATAAAATTCCAGAAAAGATTGACTTGGCAAAAAACCCAGGCGATATTGGTGTCGAGGTCAAGGCTATACTAGAGCACATGGCAAGACAGAAAGAGTCAGACTAGAGCCACTTTGAGATTCGGTCTTTTTCAAACTGTTTCTTTTCACTCAGATGTTCCCTCGTTGATTCTGTAAGTTTTGTTATTGGTTGTGGTTTTGAGAACATGTCAACTTCAATTATAGATGCGGTTTCTCTGCCTGATTCAATATAACACCCACCCTGCCCTTCAAAAAGAGCCGAGTCTTCCTTGTCTTGAATCTTGGCTATGATGTTTTGAGCTACTGCAAGTCCCTCCCCTTCAGCAAATATGCCTGCCTTGGGTACAGCCATTTTTTCACCAACAGTCAAGTTGGTTACATCCCCTACAGCATAGACATTATCAAATGCAGTCTTGCAGTCTCTGCTGATTGGAATAAAATTTCCATCCTTTGTCAAGCCGGATTCATGAACTGTCTTGGGTGCTGTGTGAGGTGGAACAGCTAGCAGTAAATCAAAATTTGCTTGGCTGTTTTCAAATACAAGTTTGTTTTTTTCAACGGATTTTATTTTGCACGAGTCATGAAAGATAATGTTTTCAGAATTTATCAGATCTAGAATTTGTTGGCTTACTTGCGGACCTGCTGCTGGTAGTGTGATTGGTGCAGGACTATAAACATGAACTTGTACAGAGTCACGTGTTCCTAGATTTCGAAGAAGCGAGCTGACCAGCAGTGATGCTTCAAATGGCGCTGGTGGACACTTGTACGGCATGCTTGTTATAGCTAGAGCAATGACTCCGGATTTGATTTTGAGCAGTTTGTTGTGAATGTCTGTTAGCTGGTTATGATCATACAGATTCATCCCATTTTCTACCAGTCCAGGAATTTTTTCAGGCGCCAAAACTGCACCCATTGCAATTATCAGGAAATCATAGGAAATAGTTTGCGAGCTAGTTTTTACCTTCTTGCCTTGCAAATCAATTTGCAGAATTTCTTCTTTAAGAAAATTAATTCCTTTTTCTTTTAATTTCTGTAATGAACCTATAGAATTTTCAAAGGTCCTTGTTCCGTTCATTATCCAAAGCTTGGCAAATCCGACCATAAACCAGTCTTTTTTATCAATTACAGTAATCTCTACTTTGGATGAGGTCAGAGCACTTCGGATTTCGTTGGCTGCAGACAGCCCTCCAAAACCGCCTCCCAAAATCAGTACGTGCGGGATGTTTTCTGCCATTTAACGTTCTTGAGTAGTGGGTCGAATTAGGATTTCATTGACGTTTACATGATTTGGAGACTCTACCGCATAAAGAATTGCATTTGCAATATCCTCAGCTTGTAGTGCTTCCATCTTCTTTGCATTCTCAACGAATCCCTGCAAAGACTCGTCAGTGATTGTGTTTGTAAGCTCAGTTGCAACCACTCCAGGCTCTATACATGTAATGCGAATGTTTTTTCTAACACTAAGCTCTTCACGTAGTCCTTCACTGAATGCAGTAATTGCATGTTTTGTGGCACAGTAAACGCTACCGGCAGGAAATACAATCCTGCCTGCAACTGATGAGATATTTACAATATGGCCAGATTTTTTTTCTAGCATATGAGATACAACAGCTCCCGTGCAATACAACACTCCCTTGATATTGACATCTATCATCTGATCCCATTCATCAATCTTCAAGTTTTTAACAAAACTTAATGGCATAAGTCCCGCATTGTTTACGAGTATATCCACAGAGCCCCACTTTGACAAAACGGATTCTACAAAAGAATTGCATTCAGATCTTTTTGTGACATCAAGTTTTTGGGAAAACACTTCTCCTCCGTTTTCCCGGATTTTATTTTCTAATTCTGCAAGCCTGTCGGTTCTTCTTGCACCTATTGCAACTTTGGCGCCTGCCTTTGATAACGCAAGTGCCGTTGCAAAACCGATTCCACTACTTGCTCCAGTGATTATTGCTACTTTGTCTTTTATGGATACCATTACAAACCAAATTCCATCCGTATGGCGTAAAAATGTTTACACTTCAACTATCATTATAGATTAACAAGTTTAATAGAAGAAAAATGATTATTGAAACCATGAAAGCTGAAAAATGTGCATATTGTGGCGATATGACAGATATGCCATTTCAATGCAATTACTGCAAGGATCCTTTTTGCTCTGAACATAGACTTCCTGAGGAACATAGGTGTGTAAAACTGTCTCAGATTCGTGCCAAAAAGTTTGGTCAAAGAAAGGTGATTCGAGACGGAGGACCAAATAGACCCAATGTCTTTAAGAGAATGTTTAACAGATTCAAGTAAAATCTAGTACGGACTTTTATCTGGAGAAATTTTAGCACGCCTTCCCTGATAGAGCAACGCAAATGCAAGTGCAAATAAGACTAGTCCAGTCAGAGGAAAGTTTTGTGGTTCAGGCAACACAAACCAGTAGTATATGCCAAAACCTATTGCGACAGCTGCTTGTGTCCACAGTTTAAGCCACTTTGGAATCTTGATGGCTCTACTAATTATTTCGATTAAAAATATGGCAATAACCGGATATATCGTGTAAAACAGAAAATCAATTACATCAACACCTGTGTGCGTCATTAATAGAAAATAAATGTAGTATAATTTCTACCTAATCTTCCCATCTTACCTTTGTAACAATATTTTTAGAGATTAGCGCTTGTGCATTTTCATATGGTATTGTAGCAATATCTTCGGTTTTAAATGGACCATACTGCTCAAGATCCGCCCCTATGATTTCATCTACCTCCTGAAGAAACCTAACTGCAATTCTTTGTGTTTTGTGGTTCTGTGAGAGTGATTCAAGAAATTTTGATTTTCCATTAAGAATTGCAGCGATTATTATCTGTGTTCTTTCACGTTCTTCTTCTTCAGAATCAAGGATAAATTTTTCCTCATCTACTAAGTTTTCAAATTCAATTTTGCTTGACTGTGAAATTTTGCCTAGTCTTGTCTGAATCAATATTGTCGTAAGTTCTGTTGCGATATGTATTAGCACGTTTTTAATTTTATTTTCTATTCCGTCAAATTCCTGTTTTTTTAGATTTCCCAAAAAATTAGAAATATCTCCATAGAAATTTGGTTCAATTTCCTGAATCGAGTCGTTCTCAGACTCTCTAAGAGCTGTATGGTATAATTTGTTTATATCAATTTGATTTGATTCTGACATTTCTTACCTAATCCTTAAATGGCAGATGTATTTGTGTTTGATTGAAGTATAAAATTGCCCTATAAAGTAAGCCATGGTAAACCAATCCAAATAACATATTCTCCGGATGAGGTCTTTTCAAGAATTCAACATGAAGGAATTCAATTCATAGATTTGCAGTTTACAGGACTTACTGGTCGTTTTCATCATACAACAATTTCAGCAAATACATTTACTCCAGAACAAATGCGGGATGGTCTTCCGAAGCTGGATGGTTCATCCATAATTGGATTTGCCAGTATTGATGACTCTGACATGTTATTAAAGCCTGATCCAAACACCTTTGCGATAATTCCGTGGATGACTGAAAATAAAACTGCAAGGCTGCTTTGCGACGTTTATTGGGGTGGAGAAAGAGGAAGACTATCCAAGGATCCTAGGGGAATAGCACAAAAGGCAGAAGAGTATGTCAAAACTCAGGGATTTGATAATAGTTCGTGGGGTCCAGAAGTAGAATTTTTTGTTTTTGACAAAGTTCACTGGGATGTTCTTACACCATACAAGGGCCAATCATACTCAATAGAATCAAAAGAAGCTCCATGGAGCCAAGAAGGATCTGGATATCCTATGGGCCTTCAGGAAGGATACTACCCCAGTACACCGTCTGATACCTTGACACCATTTAGAAATGAGTGTGTAAATATTCTAAATACCAATTTTGGAGTTTTGTGTGATAATCATCACCATGAAGTTGCAACTGCAGGACAATGTGAAATCGACATAAGGTATGATTATCTGACTAATGCAGCAGATGCTGCACAATCATACAAATATGTAATTAGAAATGTTGCTCAAAAATATGGGAAGGTTGCCACAATGATGCCAAAACCAATTGCAATGGATGCTGGTTCTGGCATGCATGTTAATGTGAGTTTATGGAAAGGAGGCGAGAATGCATTCTTCGACGCAAATGATCCTGATGAACTGAGTCAAACTGCAAGATATTTCTGTGGGGGAATAATTAACCACGCGAAAGCACTATCTGCAATATGTAATCCCACAACAAACTCATATCATAGGTTAGTTCCAGGATATGAGGCTCCAGCTTATATCGCATGGAGTGCTGGAAACAGATCAGCCATAGTTAGAGTTCCAAAACACCTCAAAGGAAAGAATTATTCACATTTGAAGAGATTGGAGTTTAGAGCACCTGATCCTTCTTCTAATCCATATTTGGTCTTTGCAGCAGTGACTGCCGCTGGAATGGATGGTGTCAAAAAGAAGACAGATCCGGGAGAACAAGTTTTAGATGATATTTTCAAAATGACAAAATCAGACAGAGCAAAACGCGGAATTGGGGTCTTGCCCAAAAATCTAGGTGAGGCTCTAGATGAACTGGAGAGTGACAGGAAATTCCTTAATCCAATTTACACCAATGATGTTATTGATAAGATTATAGAACTTGAGAGAAGAGACCAACGCGAAATATCAATCAGGCCTCATCCTCATGAATTTTACCTATACTTTGATGTCTAGACTCTCCCAGTCAGCTGAAAGATATAGAACAAGGATATTGAAATTAAGACAAAACCAATTCCAAGAAACACGAATCTTCGCTTTTCAGATACTGCTGCCTTGTAAAGCATGATTCCGCCTGCTAGACCAACAAACAAAACAATAACGCCAACTACTACACCATCAAAACTTGTATTTGTTATGAGAGGATGGAAAAATCCGGATAATAAGGCAAAAAAAGCAATTAGATAAACATACTTTAATCCGGAAGTAACTTTTGATGAAGTTTTGTTCACTTCAAGTCATTAGTATGGTGATAAAATAAGCTTTTGAAACAGATGTAACATAAAGTTACATCATGCCGCCCATGTCAGGCATGCCACCCATTCCGGGCATACCACCCATACCACCCATTCCGGGCATACCTCCTGGCATTCCTTCGCCTCCAGGTGGTGGACCAGCTGATTTTTGCGTGGCAATAACATCATCTATTCTAAGAATCATACAAGCAGCTTCAGAAGATGCAGAGACAATCTGAAGTTTTACTGAGAGTGGTTCAATTATATCACTAGATTTCATGTTTGCAATCTTTCCTTTCATTACATCAATTCCGGTCCATTTCTCACCCTTGAGTTGTCTTGAGCGCAGTGCAGTGAGTGTGTCAATAGGGTCCATTCCAGCATTCTCAGCCAAGTTTAATGGAATTGATTCAAGTGCATCAGCAAACTTTTCTGCTGCAAGTTGTTCCCTGCCTTCAAGTGACTTTGCCCAGTTTCTCAACTTGGTTGCAGCATATGTCTCCGGTGCGCCTCCTCCAGCTACGACAACAGGATTTACAATTACATCTTTTACTACCATCAAAGCATCATGTACAGATCGTTCTACCTCATCTACCACGCGTTGAGAGCCTCCACGAAGAAGTAGTGTAACAGACTTTGGATGTCTGCAGCCTTCTATGAAGACCCATTTGTCTTCCTCAATTTTCTTTTCCTCTACAACTTCTGCAGTGCCAAGATCTTTTTCAAACAAATCATCCAGATTGGTAACTATTCTAGCACCAGTTGCTTTTGCAAGTTTTGTTAGATCACTTTCCTTAATTCTTCTAACTGCAATAATGCCAGCTTTTGCTAGGTAATGCTGAGCCATGTCGTCAATACCTTTTTGACATAGTACGACATTGGCTCCTGAACCAATAACCTTATCCACCATATTTTTGAGCATTCTATTTTCTTCATCAAGAAATGATTTGAGTTGTTGAGGATTTGAAATGTTGATTTTTGCATCAGTCTCGGTCTTACTTATCTCAAGTGCTGTATTGATTAACGCAATTTTTGCATCAGTTATTTTTTTAGGCATTCCGCCATGAACAATCTCTTTGTCAAGTACAATTCCTTGAATTATTGTCGAATCTTTAATTGATCCGCCTGCTTTCTTTTCTACTTTAATATCATCTATATCAACATCATATTTTTCACCATCCTTTTCCGACACTGCAAGGACAGATTTTACAATAATATCGGCCAAAAGATCAGAGTCTTTTCTAACTAGCTTTGTTTGCATGGATGTTTTTGCAATTTTATTAAGAATTGTTTTATCATTAGGAGAAATAGTATCGCCAATACTTTCTAAGAATTGCTTTGCCTTCTTTGCGGCCTTTCTGTATCCATCTACAATAATTGTAGGATGAACATCTTGATCTAAAAGAGATTCTGCATTTTCTAAAAGTGCACCTGCCAAAACAACGGCAGATGTCGTTCCATCTCCCACTTCATTATCAGTAGTCTTTGAGATTTCTACCAGCATTTTTGCAGCAGGATGCTGTACATCAATTTCTTTGAGAATGGTAGCACCATCATTTGTAATAGTAACATCACCTAAAGAGTCGACTAACATCTTGTCCATGCCCCTTGGGCCTAAGCTTGTATGAACTATTTCAGCGATAATCTTTGCAGCAGCAATATTGTTCTTTTGCGCATCTCTTCCTTTGGTCTCACTTCCGCCATCTTTTAACAATACTACCGGCATGTTTCCTTTAGATGTAGCCTGCATACCCATTATTGTGAAAGCTTTAGATTCCCTTTTTATACGTTGCAGATCAAAAATAATTTCCAAGATAAATCGGTGTTTTTAAATTGGGAAAATCAACTGGCAAAACATGGCAAAGTCCGCAAACAGGGATTCGTATAATAAAATTTTTTCAAAATTAAAAGAGCACCATAAGTGGTTTGAAAATTCCATTCCTTTGATTGCAAGTGAGAATATTCCAAGTCCAGCCGTAAGAGAGGCAATAATGTCTGATTTTGGAAATAGGTACGCAGAAGGATGGCCAGGTGAGAGGGTGTATGCAGGGTGTATTTTCATTGATGATGTAGAGTTTGAATGCATGAAACTTGCAAAAAAGCTCTATAAGGCAAAGTTTGCCGATGTACGACCTATTTCAGGAGTAGTTGCGAATCTTGCAGTTTATTCGGCATTTACGAATCCAGGAGATGTGATGATTGCACCATCAATTCCCGCAGGTGGCCATATTTCACATGGCAAAAAAGAACATTCAGGAACTGCTGGCCTAGTACATGGATTAGAAATTGAATTCTATCCATTTGATGCCGAAGAAATGACGATTGATGTTGATAAGACGAAACAAAAGATCAAGGATTTAGAAAAAGACAACCGTCTTCCAAAGATGGCAATGTTTGGTGGTTCTTTGTTTTTGTTCCCTCATCCTGTCAAGGAGCTGGCTGAATTTCTAAAAGGTTATGGGATACATGTTAACTATGATGCAGCTCATGTTGCAGGTTTGATTGCAGGTGGAAAGTTTCAAGATCCCCTAAGGGAAGGCGCAGATACAATGACTATGAGTACACACAAGACTTTGTTTGGTCCTCAAGGTGGACTAGTGCTTGGGGGTGAAGATCATGAAGAGTCAATAAAAAAAGCAACATTTCCTGGACTTACAAGCAGCCATCACATTCATCACATGGCAGCAAAAGCAGTTGCGTTTGCTGAAGCTTTGGAATTTGGAAAAGAGTATGCCAATCAAGTGATTAAAAATGCAAAGTCCTTTGCTGAAGCCCTTAGTGATAACGGTTTTAAGGTATTAGGAGAGAGTAGAGGATTCACACAATCACATCAAATTGCGGTAAATGTCTTAGATTATTCAGATGGAGGAGAAGTGGAAGCAGATCTTGAAAAGGCCAACATAATCGTCAATAGACAGTTAATTCCGGGCGATATCAAGGCTGGTCGTAACTACTTTCATCCAGGTGGCATAAGGCTTGGAGTTTCAGAAATTACAAGGCTTGGAATGAAAAGAGATGAAATGAAAGAGATTGCTGACTTTATCAAACAAGTTGTGGTTGATAAAAAGGATCCAAAGAAAGTTCTAGCAAGGGTAAAATCTCTGAGAAAAAATTATCAAAAAGTCAAGTTTTGTTTTGACAACAAGCTTGGCGCGTATGAATACGTAAAACTGAGATAAAATTAGTTATAATCAGTAAGTAATGACTGATCTCCTTGGTTTTTGCCAAAAACCAAGTCGATTTCATCAGATAGTGAATGAATTCGTCCTCTCTGATATGTGCCTACGTCGTATTGGTCAACCAACCGTTTTGCCAATTTTAGATATTTTTCTACAGAACCTCTTGTAATTGTAGGAATTAGTTTATGACCACACACACAAGTTTGGATTAGCGGCATCCTGCGAAATGATTTTCCGCAACCTGTACATCTAAAATTTTGCCTTGCATATGCACGTAGGTTTCCCATAATATCAGGTACCAAGTGAGTGGAAATTACATTTGAAACAATTTCTGATGTGTTTACTGCGTCAATCATATCTGCATTTCTAATCTGCATATCAAACTTGTCCAGCATTGATCCCAATGTAGAGTAAGCACTTCTTGATTTTGAAGTTATTAATGAAGAAGTGTCATGTGTAAAACCATATCCATAAAATTGCTTTTCAGTATCAAGACGAGCTTTGATTATCTCAATGCAGGTAACATCTGAAGCCTTTTTCTTTGCTAGAGTATCTTCGAAAAATTCCAGTGGAAACCTGTTCATTACTTCAAGATTGTGTGCTTGTGGTTGAGATTCATGGGGAAGAACTAACGGTTGGATAAGTAAGGGTGCATCCAT
This sequence comes from Nitrosarchaeum sp., assembly GCA_020431985.1. Lineage (GTDB taxonomy): Archaea > Thermoproteota > Nitrososphaeria > Nitrososphaerales > Nitrosopumilaceae > HKST03. Next base: position 9,068 of record JAGQHF010000154.1, read on the forward strand.
TAGACCTCCAATTCTGTCGGATAGAAATTGTCGTGAAAAATTTAGTAAGCTATCCATCAAGAGCATGATAGAATCGGCATCACCATCAGCATCACGTCGTTTGGCTGAGTGCCAGTTTGGTGTAGCAAAGCAAACATGCGTCTCTGTATAACCAATAATTCTTCCTACAATTCCCACCGAAGTGTGTGGAGCTAAACCGATAACTAGATGACCAACTAACTCTTCAATACTATTAACATTGTAGAAAGACGTCTTTTCATAGAATTTGTTTAACAACACATCAATGTACTTGCATACCGAGACAAGGTATTTTCCGCTTTCATTTGGAATTATCACATCTTGCATTCTAAGTTCTAAAATCTGTTCAGAATCCACCAGCTCGTTTCCGTTAATATCTTGAGTATATCCCAGTTCCCTTAGCTTGCTAATCGGCGTACCAATCCATGAAGGCTTGAATTGAGTAAGGGGTGAGTTTGTTGCATCAAATCTTACGGTTCCGTCTTTGAATACGGTCAATCCAAAGTTTTGACGTGCCAGTCCCTTTTCCAAGGGTTCGGCAATCCTGTCCTGATTGATTAGTTCCTTAACTCCCTTAAATGGTTCTTGGGCGCGAATTTGCATTTTTTCTTGTGCGTTTAATAGTTTTGATCTGAGTGGGAATTTTTTATGTGAGTGGGATGATGCAGTTCTCTTACATTTGTCACAAAATGGATTATCAATGACATCTCTACACTTACCACATCTATAGTTCACAGAGGTCCTAGAACCGCATCTAGCACATTTTATGCAAATTGATGGTTCGTCACAATTGGGACAATACCTATTGAAAATATTTGTAAAGAAATTCTCTTGTTTTGATGCTTTAAGGAGGTCTCTTGTCGGACCACCCTTGTCACTTATTGGAAATAAAACATGTGTAGGAGGCTTCATTAATCTAGGAGCTGCCTTCTCAGGCCTTCCAATTCTTACTCCAATTGACGTTGAGAACTTGTTTCTAATTCTTATTCCGGAGGAATCGGTAATTATTTTTGGTACAGGCAGATTTGAAATTATGGTTTTTTTTCTAAACAAAAGATTAAAGAAAATTTTTGCCTCTTGATTTTCTAAAATTATGGTTTTGGCATTTTTGACATGTGGCACTCCAAGTCTTTCAATAATTGGTTTTATCTCGATTTGATATTCAATAGAATTTTCAGTTATTTTAACTGGTTCAAGAAGTTTTTGTAGGTCCTCATGTGAAATTTGATCCCAAAAGTAGAGATAGTGAGGATGAAGTGGAAGATGAAAATCAACAGATAATTGGATTGCCTCATCAAGGGAGGGAATGCGTTTGACAAATTGACGAAGGTAGTTGTCATCAGATGCATATCTTTCTAAATTTTTTATCAAATCTTCTATCCAATATTCTTCAACATATCCAGTGGGAACTAACTGTGAGTTGTTTTCCAGAAAATCTCCAAACGAGATAAGAATATCGCCTAGATGAAGAATTTTTTCAATTTCGTTTTTAACAGCAAGGCCATGATTGACATCCTTGATTTTGACGACGTTTCCATTTTTTAGTCGTACGATAGGGGTTTCAATAGAATCAACAAAAGCCACTGTTGCTCCTTTACCAGGAATGTCTATTTTGATTTGGGTTCCTACAGCAATAGTATGATCCAAAATTTCTGCAATTACTGGATGTATGCCTACAGATGCAAACCCAGTATTGCAAGCCCTTCCATACCGCAGCCTAAATCCCCCCAGCTTGTTAGGCATAGATAGCACAGATCGCCCTGTGATTACCTCCCTCATCCTTTTAGCAGCTGCGTCTTCTTGGTTTTCTCCTGTTTGAATGGCGCCTTTTAGGTCAGACAGCCACTCCCAGCCATCAAGATTGTATAATTCAATTCTCTTGAGCAGTTTTTTAGACCTACCTATCAATCCGTCATTTAGAACTCTTAAGGCACCTCCCCTAACTCTGTCTGTTTTTATTCGCGTCATTCCTTTATGGTTAACAACCTCAAATGGGTCAGTATCCACACCATCTAGTTCCACGGGTAAGTTGGAAATTACATGTTCGATGTCAGAGTCAAGAATATGAAACTGAAAACTACTTGCTTCTCGTTCATAGATTCTCAGTTCCTCAATAAACCTGCCAGTTTCATCATCAAACGAGTTAGCCTGATATCTTGATAGTCCTACTGTCTTTCGTACATGATCTGCTAATAGCATAGTAACTGCCGACTCTGTTCCTCCGGCAGATCTCATTGGTCCTGCAATTGACACTGAAAGGTATTCCGTTCCATCCTTGTTTTTCTTTATTTTTACTTCACTAATTCCCTGCAATGGTGCAATGGTCACTCCTTCAGTTACTATCGCCAGCCCCACCCTAACTGCCAAGTCAAGTTTTTCTTCCAAAGTTGAATCTGGCAGTGTGTACTTGCCCAAGGCAATCTCCTTTGAAAGTATTAATGCAGACAATTCTTTTCCGTTTATTTGAAGCAGTTCTCTTAGGTGATCTGCAATGTCAATTTCATGCATTTTTGCAACACGATCAGCAAGATCAAAGGCGATTTTTGGCTCTATGATGCCTGAAGAATCAACCAAGGTAGATTTGGCGGTTGCTGCCATCTCAAATATTGTGTATGTTTCTCTGGAAAGGCCTGAATAGTAATCATGATAGTAATCTGGCATTTTAATACCCTTAATTCTTGAGATTGCATCGTTTTCAGACATTGCTGTCAGTCCTTTCTTTGGATTACTTTTGCTATTTCTTCAAGTTTGCTTATGCTTCCTCCCTTTTCTAGGAAGGTTCCAATGACTAGCGCATCTGCTCCTGCTTTTACAAGTTCTGATGCAGTGGTTACATCTTTGATTCCACCTCCCACAATTAGGAATCCGTTAAACATCTTTCGAACAGTTTTTACCATTTCTGGAGATACGCTTGATTTCGCTCCAGAACCTGCTTCTAAATATACAAATCTCATTCCCAAGAATTGTGCCGCAAGGGAGTAGGCTGCAGCAATTTTGGGCTTGTCGAATGGTATGCCCCTTGCAGATCCAACGAACCATGCTGATGTCCCCTCACCAATAACCAGATATGCAGTGGGTAGAGGCTCTAGGCCAAATTTTAGCACGCTTGGTGCACCCAGAGCCTGCGCCTGTGTTATGAAATAAGGGTTTTCTGAATTCATAAGCGAGCTGAATAAAATTGCGTCGGCATCAGGCACTACCCCTGTGACGTTTCCTGGAAATAAGATAACCGGAATTTTAATTCCGTTTTTGATCCCTTTTACAACTTGAGACATTTCAATTTGATCTGTTGCAGAAGATCCTCCCACTAAAATTGCAGATGCGCCAATGTTTTCCACGTCCTTGGCAAGTTTGCTAGAAGAGTCTAGGTTAGATACTTCTGAATCAATTAACACAAACAATAATGCATTTTTTTTCTCTAATTCGGATTTTAGAAAAGATTCAACCTTTCCAGTCATAAAATTGGTTTATTGATGACTCTTTAAAGTTTAATTGGAATACAATATACAGATTTGTATAGCTATGGCAGACATTGAACAATCCAATTTTAATAATATTATTCAAAAAATTATAGAAAAATCATTGTTTACGGAGAGACAAATTGAAATAATTCTAAATCAGAAAGATCTTCGAGAAGTTAAATTCAGCATAACGAAGGGTGCGTATTACAGACAAGTTGGCCAGTCCAGAGAGAAATTAAGGGGATTGTTCTATTCAATTATACTTTTACGTGGTTTAGGCATACTTTTGCCTGATGATATAGATGTGATATCAAAGCTTTCTGAACAGATAAGCGTGATAAGTCAGAGTGACATATTCCCTGAAAGAGAGGAAGAAATCATGAGTGTGATTGATAAGCTGGTCAGACAGGCGTGCCACATGTGATATTGTCGGTAATTTAGTTTGATATATAGAAAAAAATTTGTGACAATTGTATGTGAGCATGTTATCTAAAGTGTGAAAAAATGTTGTTCAATCACGATAAATCACAATTCAGGCATGAAATTCGTGATGTTAGTAGAAATTCCTGAACCTGAAGTTATTTTGAGTGTGATTCTGGCATTTATCATCGGTTTAGGTGGCCTGTACATTTTTTACAAAGTACGTCCGTTTATCAAAACTAGTCACAATGAGGATTCTTCCCAGTCAGAACGACTGGAATATTATGAAAGGCAACTAATTGACATGAAAATACGCCTAGATGCGCTAGAGATCCAGGGTGTTGAAGAAAAAACTGAGGACCTAAATGTAGATTTGAAGCAGTTCTTGGAAGGCTTGGTTAAGAAGCAAGATAAAGAAGTAAAGCCAAATGTGGAGATTCAGCCTGTGAATGTAGAAAAAGAATCAAAGCCTGTTGAAAATGTGCCTAATTTGGAATCAAATGATATCACAGACCACGTACTACATCTAATCACAAACAAAGCTATGACGTCACGTGATATTCAAAAGGCATTAAATCGTAGTAGAGAGCATACTTCTAGATTAATGAAAAAATTGTTTGAGGAAGGCTTTGTTGAAAGAAATACGCAAACCAAACCATATAGCTATTCTATAACCGAGAAGGGAACTAAGAAAATTAAACCTGCCCTAGAAAATACCATAACCTCATAACATAAGTTAGAAGTTTTTATAGCATAGTTTGCTCGATTTTTGTACGGATCCGTTGTGTAAAACCTTATTTTTATAATTAATTATAAATTATAGAAATTAATAAATTATATATATTATTATATTATAATGAAACCATGTCAGTACAAGAAAATGAAGTTTTAGTTAAAATCACATCTGCAGGGACTATTTCAATCCCAAAACAATTCAGAAAGTATATGGACATCCAAAAAGGAGATTATGTTAAGGTAATATTAGGAAAGGACAGGTTAATTGTACGCAAGATTATGATTAGTTAATGTTTACTTGTGATGCTGGCCTATTTTGATCGTCTGATAAGTCCATTCTCTGCCTGTTCGGTTTCTATCTATCTTCCCCTTTGATGAAAATCTGGAAAGATATGTGGAAATAATGCTCAGTTTTATTGGTTCATTATACTCATCCTCATATTTTTCAAGAATATTTGATGAGGTAAATTTACCCATAGGGAAGAACTTATCAACAATATGCCATATTTTTGCTCCAACAGAGTCCATTGGAGTCGATTCCTGTTCCTCTTCTATATTCATCAAGTCCATCATTTCAAAGATTTTTAGCACTTTTTCTCTAGTCACGTTACCTTCTAGTTTGATGTCATAACGTGCGCCATCAGCGTCCTCCATATCAATTCTAATGCGTTTTTTAGCCATCTTTGAGATCTATTAGGGTCGAATATTAACAGTTCAATGGATCCCAGAAATTTTGTTAACTAGATGGTTTGTTAACATTGACTGTGTAGCCCACGCCTAGCCATTGTTTTGTTATTAACAACTACAACCCATTTACGTTTAAAATAGAGCAATTTTCATGCCTGGACTGGAAATAAAGGGGTCATTTTATCAATTTTAACAGTGTTAACACCCATCTTAACGCCTGGACTGGAAATAAAGGGGTCAAAACGGGCTTCTTTTGGATTTTCTTAACAAAAAATTAACAATATGTTAACTTTTAGGATACCCCACACACCATTATTTCCACTCTATCTTTTTTAGAATTTTTTTTTTTGAAAATAAACATAACAATGACTAAAAATAATTAATTACAAACTAAACTAGAGTTAGTATTTGATACTATACTCTTCTAGATTAGATATGAGTATGGTATTGAGTAGAAATGCAGGTGTGTGAGTTTGTCAGATCCGATAGATAGGTTACTGGATGCTGCCGAGTCAGGTAAATCAATCATACAGAATCGCGATATTCTTCATTTTACGTATATACCAGATACGATCCAACATAGGACTGCCGAACAAGAACAGGTAACTCAATCACTTTTACCGATACTAAAACATTCTAGACCATCAAACTTACTTGTATATGGAAAACCAGGAACAGGAAAGACATTAGTTATCAAAAAAATAATTTCAAAAATTCAGGATAGGGTAGAAAAGTCAAAGTTTCCGATAAGACTAATTTATTCAAATTCAAAGGAAGAAACCACCCTATACGGCCTTTTAGTAAGTTTTGGCAGACAACTAGGCTTGTCAGATAAGGAATTACCATCAACCGGACTTGCAATAAGCGAGGTTTTTAAACGAATTTTACGTAATATTGAGGAATTCAAAATTAATGTTATTTTTGTAATTGATGAAATTGATTATCTAGCCGAACTTGTATCAAAGACAGGCAAGGACATACTCTATCAGTTAACTAGAGCAAATGAGAGGCTAGAATTAGGATCCCTAACACTAGTTGGGATATCAAATGACTTGACCTTTAAGGAAAAACTAGATCCTAGAGTGATTAGCAGTCTTGGAGAGGAAGAAATTGTCTTTACCAACTATAATGTTGAACAACTCAAAAAAATTCTTGAAGAAAGGATAAAAATCGCATTTATTCCCAACTCCGTTGAAGAACCTGCTCTCAATCTCTGTGCTGCATTAGCAGGTGGTGAGCATGGTGATGCAAGGCGCGCAATTGACCTGATTAGGGTTGCAGGAGAGATTGCTGAAAGACAGCAGTCTGACAAGGTAACAAAAGAGCATGTTAGAGAAGCATCTCAAAAAATTGAGGAAAACAAAGAAGAAACATCCCTCAAGTCATTTCCACTACACGAAAAACTAGTCATACTTGCCATAATGAAGGCCACTGGTTCCTCTACAGGCGAAATTTACTCGTCATACAAGGCCTTATGCAAAATTGTGGGAAGGGATGCTTTGACACAGAGACGCATAACCCAGATGCTTAGTGAAATTGAACTATCTGGGATTATTTCGGGCAGACTAGTTCATCAGGGAATACATGGACGAACTAAAAAATTCAAACTAACCATTTCATCAGACATGATAAAAAAGACATTCAAAGACGATTTGACTTTACAGGACATTATCTAAGTTGTCGTTATAGTTTTCATGGAAAACTTGGAAGGTTTTCAAGTTAACCATTAGAGCTATTCCAGGATTTGGAGTCATTCCTACACTGGCCTGAAATGGTGTCTGTTTTTGCCAAGATCCAGAATTGATCAAAAGAATACCCTTGTACATATCCAGTTGGGCTCGGTGAACATGGCCAACATGGAAAATATCAGGCGGTTCATCAATTACCATCAAATCCTCCAACTCCGGTGCAATCGGGGTTTGACTTCCGTATATGGGACTTAGATGCCTTGCCCTCAAAAGATGTTTCATCACATCTGCAGGACTGTCATAACTCAAACCGGGTGTAGTTTTTACAATGTCGTCAATACTTTGACCGTGAAACATCAATACTCTCACACCATTCAGTGAGACCATGGCAGGATTTCCAACCATAAAGATATTTTCGCACTCCCACAATCCTGAATTGTATTTTTTTGGGATAGCTGGTTGAGGCAAGGCTCTACGGCCAGGATCATGGTTTCCTGGCATGATGAAGATCTTTACATGTTTTGGAATCTTACCAAGGAGGTCCTCAAGTTTTTTTAATTGCTCTTGAACCGTTAGAAAAACCAACTCTTTGTCCTGATTTGGATAGATTCCTACCCCATCTACTACATCTCCTCCAATCAGAACAAATCTAACCTTTCTTGCAACCGGATCAGGGCTTGATAACCAGTCGATAAATTCTGAAAACTCCTTTTCCATAAAGTACCTACTGCCTATATGAAGATCTGAGATAAACACGGCAAATGCCTCAGTTTCAGACCTATTTACAGATTGGTCAGGAATATCTGGCAAAATTATGTCCTTGATGATAAAACCCGCATTTTTACCCATGCTCACGCGGATCATTACAAACTGATCACTCAGAAGTGTACCTGCCACATTTTGGAGGTCCTTGTCAAACACAATTCCTTCAAGGCTGCCCGAAGGATCCTCCAAAACCATTTTTGTTATGTTTCTCTCAGAACTTCTTGATGTAACCAGACCGCAGACATAAACATCGTCTTCTGATTTTATGGATTTTACCGAGGAAATTGGCTTTATCATTCTGGACTCTGGTCGATCTGAAATAATTTTTTTGAGCTTGTTAAACCTGCTAGAAAATAACGCATTATAGCCATCCACGCCCTCTCCCGTAGTAATCTTCATGGTGGGATCTGCCAATATTTTATGGTCATTTCTTATGGTTTGATCTTCTTTTATGCCCAAATAGGTCTCAAGATCGTCCTGATTTATCAAAAATAGTCTTTTTCTTGTTTTTTCTCTTACAATTTCTTTGATTATTTTTTCTAACTTTTTTACATCTACATTTTCTAAAATTCTAAAGGCGTCTGGATGTATCTGAAATCCTTTGTTTAATGCATAGTTTAGGGCAAAGGTAAGCTCTTTTCTCAACATTCAGAAATCTTTTCTGGTTTAATTAAATCTGCGCCCGTCTGCGAACCCTCAAATATCTAACTGCGCTAAACATCACGTGTCTAAAGTCCGACTTGCAATCTTCTTTGTTTTCATGGCTCTGTTTTCTGCAGTTTACCAACTTGGTTCAATGTCAGAAGTGTCTAATGAAGACGCTAATACGTTCATGGCAGAATTTGATGAATTAGTGGAGGACATTGATGCAGTTGGAATTTTTACACACAATACAACCATATCATTACCCATGTTCATTCCAGGATTTGGGGTTGCGTGGGGAATGTTTTCTGCATGGTCTACGGGCTTTGCATTCTCGGCAATAACAACAATAACTCCACAGCTTGCGGAAATACCACCTCTTGCGATACTTTATCTATCACCTTTTGGGATAATGGAACTTACTGCATATTCTCTTGCAACATCCAGAAGCTTCATCTTGATTCGAGCAATAACTAAAAAAGATAATCTCCATGCTTTTCTAAAACCTACGGGCATTGAGATAGGTATTGTAGTAGGCTTGCTTTTAGCAGGTGGATTTTTGGAGGACTATATGATAAAACTTGTAGGAGAGCAGGGCTTGCAGATGCCTGGATTCTAAATTTTTTCAATTTATAACTTGTATAAAATAATCTATATTTAGTATATAATATATAAATTATATATTCTTAAATAAAACAACGCATCATCTCATGGTTCTGATAGATGTTAAAAACAACTGGTTAGCGTTCAAACATTATGGATATGAGGTCTGATTCTATGAATTATCTTTTGCAGTCTGGATTCAATCTCATCAGATGATTTATTGTCAATCTGATCAACCACATCCATAAAATCACTAATTATCTCGTCTTTTGTTGATATTTTCATCCTTGATATTACTCCTCAACAAATAACCATGATAGTCCAATCATATCCGTTGCACAAGTTCTGATTGGAAGGAGGGAGTATTTGTCATCACTTCCATTCAGAATAGACGACTGGTGTTTCTGGATATATTTACACAGGGTGACTTTTTGCATCAATAACCACTATGAAGCACAAATATTTGATAATACTTCATGTGTTGCGGCATGCCTTTCTACAACCAACAATTATTCTAATTTAGACGGATGAAATACTGACATTGTCCTAAAATACTAGATTCATAATAACTGATTATTGGGAAAAGAAGGGGACTGGATTGACAAGAAGGTAGACCTGAAAAAACTATCTGAAAAGATCCACCAGTTTTTCTATGATGATGGATTCTCAGAGGTCAGAATCGACGAAGATTCTCATGGGACATGGTTTCAGATTCAAGCTAGAAAAACGGGGGCTCTTCGAACAGTTGTAAGTAGTAGAAAAGCCATTCATGTTATTATCAAGGGAACTCCAGACAAGTTTGTCGTATCTGTTGGTACTGGAGAGTGAGGAAAGAATTTCGCAGTTGCTGCTCTGTTCACAGGTGGAATAGGCCTGATAGGAATGGATTCAATCTGAAATTTACCAACAAACTATGGAATTATATTAAAAAAACTGTAGATGAACTGAAAAACTCCTATACAAAACCAACCCTTCCCACAGAATCTCAAGATAACGAATCATTACAGATACTAAAAAGACGGTTAGCATCAGGCGAAATAACAAAAGAGGAGTTTGAAGACCTGAAATCTGCGCTAGAATAAACCCCTCTTATCAAGAAAATTCAGTTATTTTCTTTTTCTAAAATTCCTTACTAGTTCGGATATGACGTCATCCATGCTGGTAAATTCACCAGATTTTGCCTGAATTTCTCCCTGAACTTTCAGCATATCCTTATGATTTTCGTCTGATATACGGAGAGTTTTGACCATGATGAGATATTTCATATATTCTGTATATGTATAATGCCGTGTTAGCGTTGAGACTATCTCTTCGTTTTATCAAAAATAATTTAGTAGCAAATTATAAACCAAATTGACTAGAGAATTATACATGAGGCAAACCGTAATTACCTTTTTCTCATTACTGGCAATTTTATCAGGGCTTTCATTTGCAAATGCGTTTGGAGAAATTGATCCGAACAGTGCCTTCATTCTAGAAGGTTCTGGCTTTGCAGTAACTGAAGATATAATCAAAGTTTCTGAAATTGATATTGTGATGTCCACCCAACGACAAAGTGGAAGTGCCGTTAACTCATTAATTGAAGACGGATTTATCACTCTAGACGATCTGGATTATCTTGCATCAGACCTTCAGGCAACATTTTTGCGAGAAGGAAAATATGTTCGAATTAACGGAAATATTGAAGACGACTCTGGCAGTGAGGTGTCAATTAGGTTCTTTGGCAGGCTAATTGAAGAAAGCAAATCCGCTTCCGTGTACAGCTTTACTGGAAGAATTACAAGTGATGATGATTCCTACAAAATTATCTACACAACAAAACTTTCAAAATTAACAAAAGTTACTCCGTCTACCACGTCATCCAAACCATTAGATGATCTCACAATTCACATAGTAAAGGGCGCAGCCTCAAGAGGACTTTCTGACAGCTATATTGACATTGCAGGTGTAGCAAAAACAAATGGATTAACGCTAAATTACTTTACAAAAGATAGAATAGTGGTTGAACCCAAAACCACAATTACCGTGGTAAATGATGATTTAGTTTCTCACAGTATTCTAAGTGGTAAAGAAAACTATGGAGATCGCCACAACCGGTACACAGCAGATGGAAGAATATCTACAGGAGAAATTTTACCAGGAAAATCAATCACAATAACATTTGATGATGCAGGATTCTATCGATTATATGATCCCAACTATCAATGGATGAATATTGTTGCATACGTATTTCCAAATGTAGACAATATTATTCTTGGTCAAGGCAATCCAGGAAATTAGTTTTTCCATTGCCATCTGTAGTTCATGTATGAATCCAAAACAACTTGATTGAATACCATTACGGATAAATCTGAAAACTCCTTTCCCTCCAAATCTTTTACCTTTCCAACAAAGCTTGTCTCGTTTTCAGTTGTAAGTGATTCAAACACATGTACTTTCATGTTGTCTGTATCGAATCTATTTTTTCTAAGGTATACTGCAATCTCTGATGGCATAAAGTGTTTGTCAGGACGCTTTGGCCATGGCCTTGGAACCAGAACAACGCTAAACCCATCAATCAGCGCTTTTTGTAGTTCTAATTTCTTTTCTTCAATTGACGCAGTGACGTGCATCGTGATTACTTTGGACTTGTCTAATGGAACCTGAGCCTTTGCTGCAGCAACTTGTATTGAACTGATTCCAGGAACAATTTCCACCTTGCCAAAGATCTCAATTAATCTATCAACCACCTCTGATTCTGAAAAATTTACATCTCCGGTAAAAGGAATCACTAAACTCCGCTCACCCAACTCAGGCAGGATCTTTTGGTAAGACTCTTCTTGGTTGTTCATTGTTACCTCGTAGACCTCCTTTCCTTCTAACAGACTCTCAATTGTTTTGAGGGTATACTTGTATCCAATCACAACATGGCAATTTTGAATGATCTCCTTTACATGTTCAGTTACGTATTTTGGCGAACCTGGGCCTACGCCTACAGCATATATTTTTCCCAATTTTATCTTGTAAATTTCTGCCTGTCTTTAATATATTGCACAAATGGCTCCCAATCTACCTTCATGTACTTGGTTGGCTCCTTGGCCGGATATTTTACCCAGTCCTGGGCAATTGAATACTGAAATTTTTCTTTCTTGTTGTTTTTCTCATATTCAAGCATCAATACGCTTCCCCATGCTTTCTCTTCATGGGAAATGCTGATGATGTCATCAAATGAAATTTCTACGTTTTTCTCATTTTCTATATCTTCTCTAAGATTGTCTTCACCATATCCGTCATGTATGATCATAGTGTTTTTTGACTTGATGAAATTTACAACTTGTCTCTGCGTGATGGCCTCCCACCATTTGGTCTTTGCCTCAGTTTTATGGACAAACATCAAATGTTTGTCAGTTAAGATTAACATTCCTTCTCTTCCACCAATGGATAAGAATTTTTTTGGTTCCCTCCACACTGAAACTAGATGTGCCTGAATCTTTTCATCAGGTTCCATACAATGGCATTTTTGATGCTTGTTAAAAAGTAATACAATTGGCTTTTAAGTAGGCTTTTTGGACGAGAACCGTTGAGGATAATTTTATCATTAATTGCGATTTTCTTACTAGTATTCACAATCCAAAACCAATCATTTGCCCAAAACGATGACAAACTGGTTGTTTTGCATACTAATCTAGGCAACATCACCATTGAATTCTTTCCAGATGATGCACCAAATCATGTATCGAATTTCATTAAACTAGCTGAAACCGGGTTCTATGATAACACGCTCTTTCACCGAATAATTCCTGGCTTTATGATTCAGGGCGGTGATCCCAACACAAGGAATGGCAGTGAGAACACGTGGGGCTTGGGAGGACCAGAGCAATCTCTTGATGCTGAGTTTAACAACATCAAACACAAGCGCGGGATAGTGTCAATGGCTCGTTCCACTCATGTTGACAGTGCAGGTTCTCAATTCTTTATAGTCCATAAGGACAAACCAAACCAACCAAACATAGAGGATTGGACGAATCTTGATGAGAAATACACGGTTTTTGGAAGAATAGCCACACAAGAAAGCTTTGATACATTAGACAAGATAGCAGCACTTGAGACAAAAGACAAAGACATACCAACAGATATAGAGCAAGCCAGAATAACAAAAGCTGAAGTCATTAGCAGATCTCAAGTCAGCAATCTGCTTGAGCAAGACGAACCTGAACGTATTATTCATATTTTGGAGCCTTTGGAATACACAGACTACCATAATGAAGAATTTGGTTTTTCGTTTTCATATCCAGTAAGCTGGTTTTTACAAGAACAACAGAATACTAACGAACCTGCAATTTCTATAACTGGACAAAAACTAGGACTGATTCCACCCATAATCAATGTAATTGTCGAGAATGATACAAAACCATTTGAGCAAAAAATTGATGAATACGACGATTTTCTCCAACAAGGTGTAGATTCATTCCAAGTTGAAATTTTATCAAAAGAAATGATTGAAATAAATGGTATGCAGGCTTATGCCACAGATCGCACACAAGAGCTTCGCACACAAGAGCTCATCTTTGATGGAAGAATCAAACAAATTATTTTCCCGGCAAACGAAAAATATTATTCTCTAACTTACTATAATGACAAAAAATACTTTGATCAACAATATCCGCAGTTTGAGGAATTTGTAAATTCATTTAAAATCACACAGGACAACGAATCTGAAAAATCATCTGACACTAAACAGGATGAGGGTGGAGGCTGTCTCATTGCCACTGCAGCATACGGCTCCGAGATGGCACCACAAATACAACAGCTGCGAGAGTTAAGGGACAATACCATAATGTCCACAAAGTCAGGCTCTGCATTCATGTCTGGATTCA
>JAGQHF010000155.1 GCA_020431985.1 Nitrosarchaeum sp.
CGTTCCGTCTTGTTGTTTATATCACATTATTATCGAATATACATGATATCCAAACAGTCAAGCATTTGAAAATAATCAGGCCAGTCCTATTTGCTTCATAAACTCTAGATTATCCCAGAAGAGATACTCTTCAGTCATCACACCATCTTCCCAGTATCCTACAGTCGCCATTGTAAGCTTGAAAGGTTTGCCAGTAGGAGGAATAGTACTTCCATCAGGTAGAGGCATTGGTTCACTAAATGTTCCTTCTATAATTCCTATTACACTAGTCCATTGTCCAGAAGCTATTTTGACAGGATGCTGTTCTATTCTAGTGTCAGGTGCATAGACAAACATTGCTTTCAAGTCCGCTATGTGAGGTTCTATACCGTTTGTAGTCCTTCCATCAGGCCAATGCACAACAATATCCTGTGAGTGACTCTCGTAAAGTCTTTCCCATTTTTGATTGGTGAACACATTAAAATCTAATTCGTCAAATGTTTGCAAATGTTGAGAGGCTAGTTGTTCTGCAATATTGTATCTTTCCAGTTCAGGATCAGTGCTTTGACCCATACTCTGAAAAACTGCAAATCCAACACCCAGTCCTGCAAAAAATACCCCCGTAACTATTCCAATCAATATTGATTGACTTACCACACATAAGTTACGAAGGTTGTTGTAATATAATGTATCCAAAATACAGAATGCATCTCAAGAATGGAAAGTTGACCATAAAGATAACAAATCATGTAAAATTCTGCAGAAAGGCAGTCATTTTTTGAATGTTATGTCATAGAAATGTTTCCATCAACTATACCATGTTAAATGGTAGATAATTAGTTCATTCTTTTTAGTATGTAACTCAATCCAATTCTAGATCCCTTTTGTGGATTGTTTTCCACGTTCAAGAAGCTAAGACCAATTTCCTGCGGAAGTCTAGGCACCCTTAGATTGAAAATTCGATATATGCTGTTTATTATCTGAGACTGACTTGCACCTGAATTCACAAGGTTTTGCAGTTCCTGAATTGAGAACTGGCTGGCAGGAAGCAGAGACCAGTCAGTGACCCATTTTCCAACCACAAAATCATCTCTTATCATCCTTAGCTCATCATGAAAGGGGGTATAGTCGTCAAACCTAAACAGATCGTTGTTGACTGAGACCTCAGAATATCCGCGCAGTAAGTTTGCAAAATTGTATTGCATTTGATATTCCTCGTTTCCACTATACTCAAAATCAAACACCTGACTCCTAGGACTTACAATTGAATCAGAGACCAGACTCCCCTCCCATCTGCCAACCATCTCGTCTTTGGTAGGGGTGTGGCTATATTGATCACTGTAAAACAATGTGGTAAGATCATCTTCTCCCATGAAATCAGCATGATATTTTCTTGACATGCTAAAATCAAACAGCAATTGGCCACGACCAAACTGCCCCAGAAATGCCTTACCCAGTATTGTATTCTCATCTATCATCTTCAAGACATCATATGCTTGGTTGTATGGCGCATCTTCATACTGTAGATGAATTATAGTACCATATCCTGCAAGTGTTTTTTGCTTGGCAAGGCTTTTTGCAAAAACCGGCACATCAAATGGTTTTGTGACTCCACTGAAGGAATCAGAATTTAGCTTCCTGAATCGCTTGAAAAATCCTCCAAACATTCGCAGGCCAGTAGTCATAATGTTTGTGTCTCGTCCATAGAACCCCTTCCAGTAGAGATTGTTGTGTATCATGAGTTTGTCTTTGTCAAATCTCCAGTTTTCATCAGGGACAATCTCATTTGATTGTGAGTTTTCAAGTTTGCCAAAGAGTTCCTCCTTGTGTTTTGTTACGGCAAACATTTCCCCAAGAGTCGCAGTCAAGCAATATTGAGGTTGAGAGACATCACATACACTTCCAAGTGAATCGGAAATGATAACATCAGATGGCCAGTTTGCAACAATCTTGTTTGCAGTCAGGGCTGCAAGTGCCATCACTGTTAGTTGTGGATTTACACCAAGTGCAGTGGGAAATACACTTGCGTCACAAACATAGAGGTTCTTAAAGCCAAACATCCTGCAGTCAGAGTTGACAACTGCCTTTGCAGGATCCTCACCAATCTTGTTTCCTCCCTGTGGATGTGCAGACCCTACCCTCAGACCGTCAGGATTGTTTTGTATTGCTTTTGCCAGTTTTGGGATATCTTGAACGGTCCTAATTTCAGGAATGTCGCCGTGAGATGTTATTACATAATCGGCCCCAATGTCAAACCACATACGTGCAAGTATTGACATTCCTCTTGCCATGTCATCTAGCGTGTCGCGAGCCAATTCATAGAGAACCTGAGGATTGTCTCCAAACGTCTTAATGATTCTGCCTACGGGCTCGTCTCGTACCATGATGCCTGCAAGAGCATAGTTGTTGTATTCTGCCATAAGCCGGGCATGATCAACACCAAAGCTCGGAACTGCCAAGGCCAACTGAAATATTGGCAAGAATATACTTTCAATTAAAAATCCACCAGTTTTTACATTATTTGTAACACCAAACTCATGGCAGGTGTATGACATTGGAATTCCTCTATTTCCATACACCTTTTCCTGAAAGTGACCCATAACAAATGGAGCAGGATGCAAAGCAAGTCCTTCACCAATATTCTTGTTTGCAATTCTTGATTTTTGTAATAGATTAGAGGATGCAATGGCTCCTGCGCTTACTATGATTACTTTGGCATTTACTTGTATGCGATATTTTTCATTTCCCGCATTGTCAACAAATGAACCTTCTACTCCCGTGGCGATACCATTAGAATGGGTGATTTTTTTTACCTCACAGTTACAATATGCAGTGAAATCTACATCACTGTGTACAGCATCATGAATGTATGTTACCAGCATACTTTGTTTTGTATCATAGTGGCATCCCAAATGACAAAAGCCACACTGCACGCAAGACTGCAGTTCAGGATCAGTCCAAGATGGGCCACAGTTTCTTTCATTTGTATGATGCGCAATTATCGGATTTCCATCAACTAGAGTTACAGAGCATGCCTCTCGCAGCTTCTTTGCATTTTCATTTAGCTCTTCTTCAGTTACTTTTGCGACGTTTATTCTGTCAGATACTTCATCATTTGCATCATCCCACTCTTCTTTTGAAATATGAACGCCCAAGGCATTCCATTGCCGAATGACAGTATCAGGTATTCGAAAACATACTGCGTCATTGATAACTGTGGATCCTCCAAGGCAGGAGCCTTGCGCTATAGCAATCTTGAGATTGGAGGTAAAATTGGCTCCACTGTTTTTCCAAAGCAGAGATATCATGTCACTTTCTCTCTGATTCATGGACTCGCCATCATAGTATCCACCTCTTTCTAAGAGTACCACTGACTTGCCTGCAGCGGAAAGCTTTTGGGCAAGAATGGCGCCGGCAGCTCCAGAACCGATAACGCAAACATCGACATTTCTAACTATATCATTTCTGATGACCTTGTATGGTTCTGCACGTTTTTCGAACTCTTCAATTCCAAAGATGGTGTTTTGCATCACAGATTATTCCATTTTAGTTTGTGAGAGTGGGTATGGCGCCAGGGATATCGCTCTACTTGTGGTCCATCATAGCCGATCAAATTCCATTTTGTCTCGTTTGTATAAAGAAGCCATGCATTTAGGGTCTGCATTAAAAGTCGTGTTGAATTTGGAATGTTTTCAGTAAAATTAATGGTATCTCCAATTCTTGCAAATGCAGCAATTCTTGAGGTATTTGCTGAATCATAGGGATTGTTATCAGCAAGAGATCTGTTGTCAGGTATGGCAATATCAAAGGTAATATTTTCAGTATCATCTGGGCTTGAAGGGCTCTGTATGCCTGTTTTGTGTATTATTTTACCTAGGTTGTCACGTATCACAAGAAAGAGCTCTGGTTTTCCCTCAAACCAATTATCCTTGTAAAGCGAATCATCAAAAGAAATTTCAAAAAATCCAGAATTATCAGTCCATGCTGATCCCAATAGATCATCTATTCTATCATCAAACCAGTGCTGATCATTGTCCAAAAGTTCAACGTATAATTTGGAACCATCTTGAACTTTGCCTTTTACAGCATAGGTTGCCACAAATAATTTAGACATGTTGTGCTATTAAGAATTTATGTTCCATTTTTCTTACGTACAGGAAATTTATGATGAAGTAAGAGAAGCAAAGAGATACTACCTTGCTTGGAGAAATGAAGAAAAAATATGGAACTACAATAACTGTGTTGTCACAGTAATTGGAATGAATGACAACAGGGCAAGAGTAGTTGTAAGAAGGAAAAAATCAGGTCATTCCAAATTCATGCAGTCAGATTTTGAGGTGAATCTGATGATGGGGATTGTAGTGTTAAATGTACGAAAATATTTCAATGGAAACAGAATCATTCTTGCATTTGATGTAGAACAGAGTGAGGATAATATCCACAGAGATCTTAAAGAAGTTAAGATATGGTCTGACCAGGAACATGAAACAGATGATCTATACAATGAAATATTGCAGAAAATTAACAATAAACAAGACACCGGAATAATAGAATCAGATTATGTAGAAAGAAATAATTCTTTTATGCCTGTAATATATCAACCAAGAGTTGATGCATGGAAGAATTTTCTCAGAGAAATCCACATCCATAATGGCAATGACGGTTCATATCAAATTACACTAGTTTTTCAAGATGAGATGCTAAGAAGGCATGGAATTTTAGATGGAATTTATCGATATATCAGATTGCTCAAATATGGCAGAATTGTAGACATTGAGACATTTGCATTTAAGGATGACCAGTTTTTCTTTAAAGATATTTACAGTGGAAAGAGTAATCTCTTTGAAGATTCTATCCATAACCAAGAATTAATATCTGCAAAATACTATTTTCAGGACAAAAACCATCCAGTTATTTTTGTCAATACCTCGAATCATGCCCTTGCTCCACATGACAATAACCATGACTTGTGGAAATGGGAATACGTTCCGTGGAGTAATAAAGTGCCAGTAAAGATGGGCGCCAAAACTAGACAAGAGATAGACCAAAGTTATCAAAAAAAATGGATTCCATATTGATTGCAAGAATAAATTTAAACTCAAGAAACAGGAATCGTATCAGATCATACTGACAGAAATACAATCAAATCAAAAATTCAACAATTGAAAATAGCTATCAGTAAGAATTGGTACTTGTTTGGCAACACACGAGTTTATCTCCATGTGTTCTCAGTATCGCCCCAAGTCTCAATAGGCATGTCAGAAACAGACTCTGTATGCCACAATTTGGCAAAAATACATTCATTTGAACAATGTGTTAAAGCAGGATGATCTAATTCTTTTCCGCATGTTTGACAAATAACATCAGGCATAAACAGCTTTATTGGGATTTCTAGTTAAAAGTTACTTTGACATTGTAAGATTATCGTCGCTTTCTCTTCTGTCCTGGTTTGTTTTGTCCAGGTACTCGACCAAGCGCAAATCTCTTTTTAAAATTACTCTTGTTTCTGAGACTGGCGCTGGTACCAACTATTTTGCGACCTTCCACCTTTGGGGTCTGTCCTCGAACTTTGCCTGCTTTTGTAAGCGAACCGTGAGTTGCCATAATCTAACTACCAGTTATGTGTAGCCCTAGGTACAGTATTAAAGGTTTAGCATGAAGGATGTTTTCTATCCTTGAATATATCATCAGGTAACTGACACATGTTATTACCGATGGTTTTGAAATTTTAGATTACCAGTATTTGGTTTTTATGGCTTCTATGACTTTCTCGTGTTCCTTGCCTCGTTTACGTGCATATCTTTCCATTGCTCCAAGTGGAACCCCTCCAAGAGATCTTGCAATTGCATTAAAGAAGTATCTCTGTGGGCCCTTTGAACCAGTCTTGGTCATGAATTTTTGAATGCCATACTTGAAGTTGTGCTGCCAAGTCTTGTATAGAACTCCAAGTTGTGCTGGAGTCATTTCATTTCCAATATTAAAGAAGTCAGATTTCTCCAATAGGCCAATTGGGACAAACGTAAGTGCTGTAGCTGTAAACATCGAGTTTGGTTGTTCATGTTCCAGTTCAGCAATAAGACGAATTGTTTCCCAAGAGTCTTCAGGGGTCTCATCATTGTCCAGACCCATGATTAATGTAAAGGCAGGAATCCAATAGTGTGTGTTTAGCGTTTTAACACCCTCTTTTACTACCCAGTGCCATTCGTTGGGAGAATATGGCGCAAGTTTCCTATCAGCATACTTGCCAATTAATCTCAGGCTTCCAGTTTCAAATCCAGCTTGGACGCCAATCATGTTATCTGGTCCAGCTTTTATGATTCTTGAAAGATTTGGGATTAATTTTTCATCAGCTATTGCACCTGCTAGTGTTCCATGTGTGGGATTTGTGTGTTCAACGCCAGTAGACATGATAGCTGTGAACAATTCTTCAAGTGCCTCCCTGTTTGGCTCCATTCCCTTTGCAGTTCGAGGATCCATTCCATAAACAAAGATATCATCACTGTGAATCCATGCAGACTTTGAACCACCTTTCTTCATGTTTATCTCAATTTCCTTTTTGACCTTTTCAGGCGAATAGTATCGTAGTGATCTTAAGGTGACATCACAAAACTTACAACCTCTGCCACAGCCACGCATTACTTCAACCATTCCATGCATGCTTGGCTCTACAATGTCAGGAATCTCATCTAGTTCTGGCCTATCCCAAAAGTTGACAAACCTTCCATAGAGTTTTTTCCCGTTTCTCTCAAATTCTTTGATGTTAACCTTAAAGTCACTTCTTTTTCTAAAAGGATCCATGTTTTCAAAATCGCCATTAATCAAATAGTTAAAGAACCTGCCAGCATGACCATCAATTTCTGGTGCAATTCCTCCAAGCTCACCTTCCAAAATTGCATATATTCCAAAGTCTTCTATTTTTTCTGGATCATAGTTGTATTGCCAAGTACCAGATGCACCAGAAATGACCTTGGCCTTACTTCCAGTTTTTGCTTTTGCTGCCTTTATTCTGTGGTGCAGTTCTGTGTTGTAATATTCATCATATGAGATTTGTTTTCTGCCATAAGTGAATGTCATTGTTACAGGACCCATTCCAAGTGGGTCCATTTCATAAGTGCCTACTACTTGGGTCTCTGGGCCGATAAATTTTTCAATATGATCAGGGTGTGCCACTACTACCTCATCACGTCTAAAGCCATCACGAAGTAGCCCTGCCTCAAGTTTTCGTAACCCATATGGAGCATATTTTGCCACTCCATTCTCATGGGGTATATAATTACAGATAAAATCAAATAAGATCTTCGGGGTTACCTGATTTCCCAAAATCTTGTACCAAAAGCTGTTTTTGTCTCGATTAGGATCAATCGCGGGAGCACATCCGAAAAAGGTTGCTAGAGATAGACCACGATATGGAGACATCAGAGTACGATCTGCAGTCAGTACAATCTTTGGCGTTGCCATTACCTTCAACGCAATAATTTCATGATTTATTTTAAACCTTGCTGGTCAGATTTAATAGATTTCAGGAATTCCGGCCTTATTTCTGTGAAAATGGCCAAATTCAGGATTCGACAAGAGATGATCACCATCAAAAACTGTCCCGTCTCTGCAGACCAAGTCCTCACCAACGCAGCAGCTTCCACATATACCAACTCCGCACTTCATCATGCGTTCTAGACTTGCCTGAACAAACAAGCCTTTTGAGTGTGCATATTGTACAGTTTTGAACATCATGATTTCAGGCCCACACGTATACACGCCGTCATAGTGATTTACATCGACGAGTTTTTTGACCATGTCAGTGACATACCCTTTCTCACCGTAACTGCCGTCATCAGTTGTAACGATCACTTGATGAATATTTTTTGTCAAAAGTTTGTTTGCCAAATCCTCAAAAAAGACTTCATCTTTTGTTTTAGCTCCAATCAAGACAGTTACATCGTCTTGCGGGTTCATGAAAGTTAGCAATCGCATCATAGGGACAAGACCGGTTCCGCCACCCACAAGGAGTATCTTACCTTGTTTCAAATCAAATGAATTTCCATAGGGACCACGCACCCCAATCTGTTGACCGGCTTTTAGATTAAAGAGTGCTGTAGATGCAGGTCCGTGTTTTCGTACCGTAAATGCTGCTTTGCCTAATTCATTTGAAATCATTACACTCATAGGAAGTTCATTGACTCCAGGAATCCAGACCATAGCAAATTGTCCTGGTAAAACTTTGGACATGACATCATCTGAGAACACAAGAGTTCTAACGGTAGGAGTTTCATCGATAACTTTTTCGACAATACAAATCGTTGTATGGTTAGGATTTCTTTGCAACTCCAATCATCTCCCTTATAGTTGAAAACCCATTCTCAGACATGTATTTTTTTATGCCGGAATTGATATCGTCAAAAACACCTATCCAGTTATCGCCTATTGCACTTCCTATTTGAACAGCTGATGCACCAGCTAAGAAAAATTCAACTGCATCCTCCCAAGTAGAAATTCCACCGCATCCAATTATTGGAACATCATACTTTGAAGAAATTTCATATACACAGCGTAATGCAATTGGTTTTATCGGTGGGCCTGATAGACCGCCATATTTGTTGCTAAGAATAGGCCTTTTGGTATCAACATTGATAGCCATTGCCCTAATTGTATTTAATGCAGTTATTGCATCAATACCGCATTCGATTGCAGTACCAACAGTATCAAGATAATGAGTTGTGCCAAGACCAACCTTTGCAATGATGGGAATTTTGGTGGTGTTTTTCACAACAGTAACAATCTTTTTGACAAGTTCTGGATCATCACCAACCTCTAATCCAACCTTTGCTACGTGAGGACATGAAAGATTTAATTCGTATGCAGTAATTTTGCAGTTCTCAAATTGTTTTATCATAAATTCAAAGTCTTCAGGAATAGAACCGACTAGACTTACAATGATTGGAATTTCATTGTTGGGTTCTATCATTTTTGCAAAATAAGGGGCACCTGGATTTGAGAGTCCAACGGCATTTATCCATCCTCCGTTTTTCAAACCAAAAATGGTTGGATTTGGATAACCTTCCCATGGTTCCTTGCTTAAAGATTTAGTTACAACTGCTCCTGCACCATTACGGTGAAGCCGTCTAAATACATCAAGTGAGATGCCAAGAATGCCGGAAGCTAACATCACAGGTCTTTCAAGATTAATTGATCCCACAGATGTAGAAATACTAGGCTCCACTCTGAATCAAGACCCAGTTTCGAATATAACAGTTGATTAATCAATTCTGTACCTTTTTTAAAGGAGACATGAAATGAACTAGTCATGTATTCTGTGATTTTAACTGAGTTAGGCATATCGGTTTTCAAAGATGAAAATCTAGAAAAATCATTTCCTTTCTCAGACGCCGTAAAGGATTATCTATCTATAAAGAAAAAAGAGTCAAAATTAAATGAGATTGTCAATTATCTGAGCAAAATTCAGAGAGGAGTAGAGGTAAGCGATGAATCTTTACTTTCAATACTAAAACGAAATTCAATTGATGCTCAGATTATGGATGAGCATAAGTTGGAATACATACAGTCTGAAAAGCCACAAATCATTGTAGAATCAGGTTTTGCAAAAGATGTGCAAGAGGCCCTGATAAAAATAAGAGAGTTTGCAATGGGTTTATCATCATCAAAAGTTACAGAAGTTTCTGAAAGCCCTGATCTTCACATAATACAGGCTATAAGCTCTCTTGATGAGATTGATAAGATTGCAAATGCACTTAGTTCAAGACTTAGAGAATGGTATGGATTACATTTTCCAGAACTAGATAACGTTATTGACAGCATAAATGGATATTCCCAGATAGTAATTGCTGGAAAGCGAGATTCACTATCAAAAAAGGTGTATGAAGATGCAGGTTTTCCCGAGTCTAAAGTCGAGATGTTGTCTGTGATTGCCTCAAAAAGCAGAGGAGGAGATATTTCAGAGATTAATCTTTCAATGGTGCAGTCAATAGCAAAGCAGATTTTAGAATTTCATGAGCTCAGAAAAAAATTGGAAGAGCACATTGAGACTGAAATGCGGAAGGTAGCGCCAAACCTGTCTGCAGTTTTAGGTACTGCAGTAGGTGCAAGGATATTAGGACGAGCTGGAAGTCTCAAAAGATTGGCATCAATGCCAGCAAGCACAATTCAAGTCTTAGGTGCAGAGAAGGCACTATTTAGATCATTGAAAACAGGTTCGCAGCCACCCAAACATGGATTGCTCTTTCAGCATGCTTTGGTACATGCAGCACCGCGATGGCAAAGAGGAAAGATTGCAAGAGCAATAGCTGCAAAAGCAGTAATCGCTGCACGAATCGATGTTTATGGGGAGGGACTCAACAAGACACTGCTCGAGAAATTGAATTTGAGAGTAGGTGAAATTGAAAAAAAGTATGAAAAGCCAGTCGAAAGAGAAACTAGAAAATATGAAGAGCCAAGGATGGAAAGAAAGCCAAACAAGAGAAAAGATCTAAAGAGAAA
>JAGQHF010000025.1 GCA_020431985.1 Nitrosarchaeum sp.
TACAACTAGATCTTCCTTAAGCAATTCCATATAGACAATTTTTGCCTTAGCTTCACTTACCATATTTAGTAAGTTAGTCAAGTTTGGATAAATGTATTTCTCTATTATTACTGCCTAATCAAAGATATCTGAATGAGTCATAATTGTCATGTTACAAAATATACACGTTTTGCTAGTATGATGAAATCTTTTGATTTTTATATTCAATATTTTTTCTCAAAACTATGGCAAGGCTGAGATGCAATGATTATGGATTTGAATGTGAGTTTGTCTCTGAGGGCGAAGTAGAAAAAGTACTTGATGAATTTGGAAAGCATACTGAAGAAGAACACGGGATTGATTACTCACGAGAGGCATTGATGCAGTTTATTTTAAGACAACAAAATTAGATATAAAATAAGGCATAGAATTTTTTTACACTCTTTTCATTGTTGCAGATAGAACAGGGATCTCTTTTGCAATGATTTTTTCTACAGCAGGAACAATTCCAGATCTAGCCTTGATATTTTCTTCGTAGATTTCCGACACTTGATCTCTGAAAAGTAATTTAATTCCTGGAAGAGCTGTTATTCCCTCGTCAACGGCTCTGGGGTCCGAAATGTCTAAAATCAATGTACCTTTTGTTTTTTCTTCCATTTTTAGCTTGATTCTATCATATGTCAGCAAAAAGTAATCTGCAGTGGTTGCAACAATAATAATATCAAATTTATCAAAGTTGGCCAAAACTTCTTCAAATGTAATAGGCTTTCCCCCTAGAATCTGTGAAAAGTTATTTGCTCGTTCTATAGTTCTGCTTGTTACTTCAAATGGTATTTGTTTTGCATTCAGAGTTTTGGCTACCATTGCAGCTGGTTCACCAGTACCAATAAGCAAGACTTTTTTCTTTGCATCAAGGCCAGCTTTCTCATCAACCAGCCTTACTGTTATATCACCTAAGGAAATTACATTTTTACTAATACCAGTGGAATCTCTGATAGATGTTGCTAGTCTGATAACACTTTCAAATAACTTGTTAAGTATTTTACCTGAAAATCCAGCTTGTTTCGCATTGTTAAGAGAAGTTTTTATCTCATCAAAAATTTCCTGTTTTCCAACTACAACAGAATCAAGACCACATGCTAATCTTAACAAATGTAAATAGACATCATCTCCTTTGTAAACTTCAAGGGTTTGATCAAAATGATCAATATCAATTTGTTCCAGAGTGGAATGCTCCTCCCAAGTATCTTTAATTTTATTTAATATGAGACCTTTTCCTTCAGCACGTCTTGCGTCTGGACTATCATCGGTTTCAACATTACTAACTGTGAATATTTCAACTCTGCTTGCTGTCTGAATAATTATGCATTCATCAACACCCGGAATACTTTTAAAAGATGTACAAGCTTTGTTTACATCTTTAAAAGCAAACCTAGCAAGAGAATGTAGTGGGACATTCTTAAAAGTTACACGTGCATTCAAAACATCAAACTTTACTTCACTCAAATTCTCACCATCTATCACTTGATTTTATTACGTCCACCCTTAGCCGTTCTAAAAACATTCATTCCAAGGAAATAATTTTCATGTAACGATTCCAGATAAGTAAGATTATTTTCTGCCTCACGAATTTCTTTTTCACTAGCCAATGGATCATTTCTTAATTTGGCAAGCTTTTGTCTTGTTTCTTCCAGAAATTCACCTACGCCAGATTCATAATTTGAAACACCTGCATATTCAGGACTCAGTATATTTTCAGGATTGTATTTTGGTGTATTATCAGTAGGAATTTCTGCTTTTCTAGTCAACTCTTCTTGCTGTTCTGCAGATAATATAGGAACCGGGAATCTGTCCTGTTTATCGAGCCAAAATTCAGGTTCGCCCATATCTCTACGGAAGATTTCTTCACTTTGTCTTTTGAAAGTGTAATCAGGTGCTTTTGCCGCTTCAGCTTTGAGTTGTTCGGCTATGGCTTTGTACTCAGCCTCGGCTGCTTTTTCAGCAATTGCTCTAAGTTCTTCAGCCTTGGCTAATGCTGCCTTTGCTGCAATCTCTGCTTCTGCTGCTGCTTTTGCCGCAGCACCTGCCTCTGCTGCTGCTTTTGCAGTTGCTTCTGCCTCTGCTACTTTTGCAGCTTTCTCAGCTTCTGCTGCTTTTGTAGCAGCCTCCACTTTGGCTTTGTCAGCTTCTGCGGTTTTATCAATAGCATTTTGTTTTTTTTCTTCAACTGATGCTGAATTTTCAGATATTTCTACTGATTTAGGGTCATTTTTTTCTTCAGACATCAAGTTTTACTAAAATTGCCTGAATTTTAATATTCTTCTGGCATACTAGGGATAAATTATCGAATTGCTTCATAGTCTGCTTATTAAAATACAAACGACCAAGATCGCGCAAATGGCAAATTAGTAAAAGATAATGGCGCCCTCGGCGGGATTTGAACACGCGTCTCAGCCGTGACAGGGCCGAATTCTAGACCGGGCTATACTACAAGGGCACAAATTTTCTGGTAAGAATTGCCAGATTAAAAGTTTCTGCCACGTAGATGTGTAAAAGACTAAATTATACGCATCAAGAATTTTTTGATGTGGGTCTATGGCGCAGCCAGGTAGCGCACCGGACTTTTAATCCGGTTGTCGAGGGTCCGAATCCCTCTAGACCCGCTGCTATTTTACAATATTACCAACCTTCACTGACAAGTTATCAAATGCGCTAGTTAGATCATGTTGCCGTTTTAAAATTTGGGTCCTACAAGAATTAATTTTATTCATTCGAGTATTGAGCATTCGTTTTTGTTCTTCATATCCTGAAGAACCCAATGATTTTCTCTCTTTAAGAGAGGATTGAATCGTAGTGGTTTGAATTATTTTTTGAACAAGGTCAGGTTTGACATTAGTGTTGTTTGTGGACTGGGTGACTTCTTTTATTGTGAGTTTGTTGAGAGGTTTTTTTGAAGCATAGGCAATATGTACAAGGTTGCCCGTAATTTTATGGGATAACCTAAATGGAACACCTTCCTTAACAAGATTTTCTGCAATATCTAATGCTACCAAATAGCTAGATGCTGAAGTCTTTTTCATCTGTTTTTCTTTCACATGCATAGTAGAAATGACAGATTTGAGGATTAACAGTGCAGAGATTGCTGTTTTGGAAGTTGACCATATTGCCGGTTTTACTTGCTGCAAATCACGTCCATATCCAGATGCTAGTCCCTTTATTGTAGTTAGTATGGCAGTAAGGTGTCCAATTACTTCTGCAGTTTTGCCTCTGGTCAACTCTAAGATATCGGGATTTTTCTTCTGAGGCATCACGCTTGATGGAGATGTAAATTCATCTGCTAAATCAATGAACGAGAATTCGGAGGTAGACCACAGTACAAAATCCTCTGAGATCTTGCTTAGATTTGTCATCAATATTGCAATCATCGATACATATTCTGCAACAACATCACGACTGCTTGTTGCATCTAGTGAGTTCTCTACAATTCCATCAAATCCAAGTAAAGTCGTTGTGTTGTTTCTATCTATGGGGAGACTAGTTCCCCCAACAGGGCCTGCACCTAGAGGATTTTGATTTACATGTTCAAAGGTTGCATATAGGCGTTCAAAATCTCTTAACAGAACATCGGCATATGCTATTAGGTAATGGGAAAATAGTCCAATCTGAGCTTGTTGAAGATGAGTATATAGCGGTACAATGGTTTTTTGATGTTTTTTTCCTACACGGATCATCTCCTCAGATAGATCAAGAATGCAATTGCACAAAATGTTGAGATCATCACGAATTTTCAATCTTATGTCCAAGGCTACCTGATCATTTCTGGAGCGAGCTGTATGCATTTTACCACCACTTGCCATTCCAGCATTTTTTATTACAAGTGTTTCAATAAGTTCATGGATATCCTCTGCATCTGAATTAACAGTAAGTTTTGTATTTTTTAGATTCTCTAATGACAATAGAATTTTTTTTGCATCGTTTTTTGTAATGATTTTTGTCTCATATAGCATCAAAACATGAGCTTGACTGCCTATGATATCATATAACGCAATATCCAAGTCGTCATTTATTGATGAAACATAATCTAGAGTTACAGAACTTAAATCATTACCTAGACGTGAACGATACATTACATTAGACTCTAGAATGGTTATATATAGTATAGACGTTTTTTCATTTACATGAGTCAGGATATCAAACAGATGAGAGTTAAGATCTTCGATGAGCTTTCAAAAATTGTTGATCCAGAAATTAACACATCGATTACAGAACTAGAATTGATTGATGAAGTGGATATCAACAGTAGCAATGTTAAGGTTGATTTACATCTTACAAGTCCATTTTGTCCTGCAGTTTTTGGGTTTAAGATTTGTCAAGACATTCACGACAATCTACTCAAAGTGGACGGTATTGATGATGTCAAGGTTAACGTTTCAAACCACTTCATGGCGGAGCAAATTAACAACCAAGTAAATAACAGTCCAAATCCCAAAAAACAGAACTAGCTTCTAAACCCTAGCATATATCCACGAAGTAGTTGAATTCCCATTGCAGGATCAACGCCTTTAGGACATACTTGACTGCATGAACCTGCAAAATGACATCTCCAAATACCGTGAGATTCATCTATAATCTTGAGCCTGTTGTCTTTTCCTTTGTCACGACTATCGGCTACATATCGATATGCTTGTGCCAAAGCTTGCGGCCCAACGAATGATGAATCAGTGGCCATAGTAGGACATGCTGAATTACATAGTCCACATTTAATACAATTAGAGAATTGAATAAATTGTTCTAGTTCTTCTGGTGATTGTAAAATTTCCTTTGTATCTGACGAGACATCAGTATCATCGCGGATTAGATATGGTTTTACCTTGTGATGGGAATTGAACAACCTATCAAATCTAACAGCCAAATCTCGAATTATAGGGAAATTATGCATTGGCTCTACTGTGACTGTATCTGAATTAAGCTCAGATATTTTAGTAAAACATGCTAGCCTTGGTTTTCCATTAATTACCATGCCACAAGAACCACAGGTTGCTTGTCTGCAAGAGTATCTAACTGCAACCGAATGATCAAAGTGTTTTTTGACATCCAATATAGCCTCAAGAACTGTAGTCCATTTTTCTACAGGTACCTTAAATTCCATAAACGATGTGTCTGAATCTTTTTGAGGATTAAATCTGGCAATTCGTAGCGTGATAGACTTTGATGAAGAGACAGCTGAAGATGTTTTTTCCTCTGCAATACTTGGTGTCTGTGCCATTCTATATCATCCCCGTATTTACCATAATTATTGTTCGTGAACCATATGCTATTAGACCAATCATAGCAGCAACACAACCATAAGACACTGCCTTTTCATAAATTCTACCCTGTTTTAATTCTAACAAGATGACTCTTAATCCATTAAATCCATGAATGGATAATAGTATTAAGATTATCTCAAGAAGTCCTGCATATGGCAAAAACTTGTAGTTTTCAATTACACTTTCATATTCTAAAGATTCAGCAAATCCTTGTGTAAGGCGCATTAGTATATGCACAGCTACAAGTCCAATAGCCGCCAAGGCTGTACCATAATGAATTTTCATTATATGACTTTCTCTCATTTTATTCACCAAACATAACAGCCATTCCGTATACCATGGCAATCGCAGCAAGTACAATAGCAGAGTATATTCCTATCTTGTGTTGTGAATTTTGAGATGCCGGAAGATAGGGATAATCAGGTCGCGCTGGTTTTCCAACACCTATTCCTCCATGACCTAGCATAACACGAATGCCATTAACTGTATGAAATACACACATTCCAATCACCAAGGTCAAAAACAAGTGTCCTTCAGTTGTCTGAGTCAAATCCAAAAATTCATCCCAACCAACTTGTCCTCGTAAGATATTGCTAGTTTCATAAATGTGGGCAATGAAATATCCAAGTAATCCCAAGCCAGTTAGACGCATTAACCAATACGCTATTCTCTCTATTCCGTATCGTCCTGGATTGGCCATTCCGCCAATTCCTTCTTTGTGTTCATCGTGTGGATTCATCTAGTATTTTCTCTCCACTGGTTGATATTTTGTAATTGTTACTGGATGTGTTTTCATAATTGGTTCTTTTAGATCATAATACGCTAGAGTGTGATGAAGGAAATTTGCATCATCACGTTTTGTGTAATCGGTTCTTGCGTGAGCTCCGCGAGATTCTTTTCTGTTTATTGCACCAATCAGAACAACTTCTGCAGTTCGTATCATAGAATCTAGTTCCATGACATTAGTAAAATTAGTATTGTATTCCTTAGCTTTATCATCTACATGTTTCCATGTCTGCTCTTTAAGTTGACGAATTTTTTTAAGGCCTTCAACCAAGTTTTTCTCATCTCTATACACATAGGCCCTTTCATTCATGGTATCGGTTAGTTCTTGGCGTATTTCATACGGATTTGCATCTCCATGACCTCGAAATATTCCATCATAGATTCGTTTTTCTTCAGCAGCAACTAAGTGATGTGGCCAAGGATTATTGGGGATTCCTTTTTCGATATAATCAACTGCCAGTTCGCCCGTAATTTTTCCCCATACAATGCATTCTGAAGTAGAGTTTGCTCCTAATCGGTTAGAGCCATGAGTACTATTGCATGCAGCCTCACCTGCTGCCCATACTCCTTTTAATTCTGTTGCTCCATCAATATCAGTATGTATACCACCCATCATATAGTGGCACACAGGTCTAACATCAAGAATTTCTTCAGCAGGATCAATGCCTGAGAATTTAATAGATATTTCCCTAATGCCGCCTAGTTTTTCTTTTATCTTTTCATCACCTAAATGACGTAAATCAAGTTTCATGCAATCGACTCCAGTTTCATGTTTAAATCCACGACCCTCATTAATCTCAGTCATCATTGAACGCGACACAATATCTCTAGGTGCAAGTTCCATTTTACCAGCAGCATATTTTTTCATGAATCTTTCTCCCTTGTTATTTAACAGATATCCACCTTCACCACGAGCGCCTTCGGTAATCAATATTCCAGAAGGTAAAATTCCAGTAGGATGAAATTGAACGAATTCCATATCTTTTAGCGCCATACCAGCTCTAAAGGCCATATCTAGTCCATCAGGTGTTGACGATAATGCATATGTAGAAAAGCTATACAATCTTCCAGCTCCTCCAGTTGCAATAATGAGTGCTTTTCCTTTGATAGTATAGAAGGTTCCAGATGATAATTCAATCGCAGTAATTCCCATGAATTGTTTTCCATCATGAATGATTGAAGTTGCAAACCATTCGTTGAGATATTCTATGTTGTCATATTTCTGGCATGTGTCATACAATGTTTGCATTTCAAAGAACCCAACTTTATCTGATGCATAGGTTGCTCTTGGGAAGCTGTATCCTCCAAATGCACGTTGATCTATTCTTCCGTCGTTTCTTCTAGACCAAGGCATTCCCCAACGATCTAATTGATAAACTTGCTTTGGCATTTCCATACAGAGTCTTTCAGCAACATCTTGGTCTGCAAGAAAATCACTGCCTTTAACTGTGTCATAAATATGGGATTCTATAGTATCCCCTTCATCTTCAAAAAGCACGGCAGCTGTTCCTCCCTCAGCAGAAACAGAATGAGAACGCATTACTTGTAGTTTAGAAACTATTCCAATCTTTATTTTTGAGTTTTTATGGGCTGCCGCAATTGCTGCTCTCAATCCTGCCAGTCCAGAACCACAAATTATCAAATCAAATTCTATAGAACTTACCATTTTTCAGACAGACTTCCTATATGCGGGTTAAATATGTAGTATTAGAGTCAAATCATCAAAGAATTAATATATATCGCTAGTGATATCGCTAGTGATGATTTCAGAATGGGTTCAGAGAGTAGGAAGTGCAGTTCCTAGAGGATTTTCAAGGTATTTTATCTTAGAACTTTTGAAAAAGAAACCACATACGGGAAAAGAAATTATCGACTATGCAGTAGAACAGAGTGGAGGAATATGGAAACCCTCACCAGGATTGATCTATCCATTACTGGGAAGACTTCTAGATGAGGGACTGATTGAAGAAACAAAAGATGGGAAATACCAGATCACGAAGAGAGGTGCAGATACAGCAGAAGATGTAGATAAGATAAATGACATAGTAAAAAAACAGCTAGATGTACTCTTTAGACTTGGAAATGTGGGTCAATTTGTAGCAATGGATTTGTTAGAAAGAATATCCACTATGGGTTCAATTCTTAGTTCAAATGTGACAAATATGACAAATGAGGAAACTCAGAAGTACCGAAAATTTTTACAAAGTGAATTGAATAGGATAGACGAAGTGAAAAGAAAAAGAGAGATTAAAATCGACTAGAAAATTCTGAAAAGTAAAAATTCACCTGATTTCGAAAGATTGTAGTGACGTTTCTTACAAAACAACAAAAATCAATCATTTTTGGTTCATGGCTTGGATGGTCACTTGATGGGTATGATTTAGTGTTAATGTTACTTGTGATTCCACTGATTAGCACGTTATTTTTTCCTACAGAAGATTCAACATTTTCATTATTAGCTACATTTGCTGCATATATTATAACATTAATTATGCGTCCCTTTGGTGGAGCATTTTTTGGTAATTTTGGAGACAGATATGGAAGAAAAAAAGCAATGATAATTACAATAATGGGATTTTCCGTTGCTACTTTTGCAACAGGATTATTGCCCACGTGGCAAATGGTCGGATTTATGGCACCGATATTACTAATAGGGTTGAGATTTATTCAAGGATTCTTTGCAGGTGGAGAATGGGGAAGTGGTGCAGTGATAACAATGGAAACTGTTCCTAAAGAAAAAAGAGGACTACTGTCAGGATTCTTACAGAGTGGGTTTAACTTTGGATTTGTAATTGCATCGGCGGTATTTTTTATCGCAGTGTCTATTTTTTCTGAAGAACAGTTTGTTGAAATTGGATGGCGAGTAATGTTCTTTACAGGAATAATTCCAGGTCTTGTGGCACTATTTGTAAGGTTTAGAATGAATGAGTCAGAGATATGGCTAGAAAAACAAAAACAGAAAAAAACAGAAAAATCACCATTAAAAAAACTGCTTTCTACAAAGGAAGGACAAAAAAGATTTTTCTTTTCTTTGATTTTAATGACTGGTTTGATGTATGCATATTACACATCAATTGGATTTTATCCCACATTTTTGCAAAATTATACAGATGTTGAAAAATCTGAAGTTTCAATGTTAATGGTCATAGGTACGACAACGTCGCTGTTTGGACAAATTTTTACTGGTTATATCAGTCAAAAAATAGGCAGAAAGAAAACAATTGTAGTTTTTGCAACGGCGGCGATGATAATAGCCATTCCTGCAGTGTATGGATTGTATAATGCTGAAGACACATATGAAAGAATTGCTTACACGGTTATCCTCATTATTGTAGCAACAACAGGATTTGGACCAATTCCAGCATTTCTTTCGGAAAGATTTCCAACAGAAGTAAGAAACAGTGCGAGTGGATTTATCTATAATGGGGGATTAATTTTTGGTTCTTGGGCACCGTTGATTGCAGTTACAATGCTGTCAAATGCCACAGAATTAATTCCCATTCTATTAGGTGCTAACATTATTGTAGGCTCTATGATTATTTTAATTGGTGCTAAGATTAATCCAGAGACACGGGATGTTGACATATCTAGGTAGTTGTTAAAATCATAAATAATTTAGAATAAAAATACATTTATGAAAAAATTACAAAATTTGTTAAAATCAGATAGACCACTTGTTATTCCAGGTGTCTATGATGCTATTGGAGCTAAGATTGCCCAAAAAGTAGGATTTGATGCAATGTTTCAAACAGGATACGGGACATCTGCTACGCTGCTTGGAATGCCAGATTATGGATTTATTGGGGCAACGGAAACAATTGAAAATGCACGAAGGATATGTAATTCAGTTTCAGTACCAGTAATAGTTGACTCAGATACTGGATATGGAAACGCACTAAGTGTTTGGAAACTTGTAAAGGAATTAGAAGCTGCAGGAGCTGCTGGAATATTTCTTGAAGATCAAAAGTGGCCAAAGAGATGTGGACATATGCAAGGAAAAGAAGTGACATTGCAGGAAGAATATACAGAGAAACTAGGAGCTGCAATTGATGCACGAGAAAGTAAAGATTTCATCATTGTTGCAAGGACAGATGCAAGGGCTACAGAAGGATTAGATGCAGCAATTGCGAGAGGATTACAAAATAAAAAAACAGGAGCTGACGCGATTTTTATTGAGGCGCCTAGATCCATGGAAGAAATGGAAAAAATTGGAAAAACAATCGACGCACCTCTGGTTGCAAACATGATAGAGGGAGGAGCAACTCCAATGAATTCGGCTCAAGTACTATATGAAATAGGATTCAAAATCATTTTGTACCCACTATCAGTATTATTTGCTAATGCATTTGCCACGACTCAGATCTTACAAGAATTAAAACGGGCAGGCACTACAGCAAAACTTGCAAAAAATGTAGTGACTTTTGATCAATTCAATGATTTAGTGGAACTACCTAAATTTAGGAATCTAGAAAACAGATACAAAAGTCAAAGTAAAAGAAAAAATTTCAAGTAAAGCGCAGTTATGCTGCGTTTCTCTTTACTTCAATTTCTATTGTTGAAACGTTTCTTGTTCTACCGTCTTGTGACTCTAATGATTCGGAGCCAATTCTAATATTTCCGATAGAGTAACCTGCGTTTTCAGTTTTGCGTGCAATAATTTGAGCTACGTCTACAGCACGACCAATGCTAAGACCTCTAGCTTTGATGTTGACTGCTGGTAAGTTTGCCAGTTGAATCAGCGTAGATGTGACATACGCCATCAAGGGTTTCTTACCAATGAATATGGTGTCTCTGGCTTCGGTTGACATAGATTTGTTGGTATTTAAGGATAATTTAAAGCTAAAAGGAAATTTCTTGAAATAATTTCACGGAAAATAGATTGAAGTGTTATTAACAAGAATATGAAAATCTAAGAAATGGTAGAAATGTACTACAGTTTGAATTCTGGAACTGAAGATGAGAAAATCACAATACTGGAATCCCTGAGAGACGCAGACAATGTTGAAACAATTAAAAAAATCATTGCCAAATTGGATGATGAAAGCATACAAGTTAGAGGAGAGGCTTTCAGTTCATTAATTTTGAATAAAAACGATATTTCAGATGTTTTAATTGAAAATCTCAATTCAGAAAACAAGAATATAAGAGCATACACCGCTTTAGTGTTGGCAAATCGAAACGAAATAAATGCCATTCCTAAAATTATGAAATTAACAAATGATGAACGATCGATAGTTAGATCTTGTGCATTAGGAGCATTAGGTCATCTTAAGGCAAAACAATCAGTAGGAGTAATAGAACACTGTTTGACCGATTCAAATTTAGAAGTAAAGAAAAGTGCAGTTCATGCAGCTATTTTCACAGATTTTAAATTGTCAAAAGAGAAGATTAGAGAAATTTCTGAAAAATCCGATCCAGAATTAGATAGATTGCTTCTAAGAATTAAAAATGGACCGGAAGGGATTTGAACCCTTGATCCGATGCATGCCATGCACCTATCCTACCAGACTAGACGACCGGCCCAATAATCAGAAATCTGATCGATTTACACACTTTGAAATGGTTATTAACGTTTAGCGGTTAAATTGAAAACTTGACGTGGATTTAGCACAAGATATTTAACCAGAATTTTGATGATTCTATTGTTATGGTAGTGGATAACAAGGCGACTGTTACCTATGTTCAGTTGTTGAAGGAAGACTTGGTAATAATTAGATTAGTTCCAAAAGATGGTCCCGTTCCAGAGTACAAAGCTGGACAGTTTATCACATTAGGATTACCGAATCCTGCTGAAGGAGGTAAAATAGTTAGAAGGGCATACTCAATTGCATCACACCCAGAGAATAGAAAATATGTTGAACTCGTAATACGATGGGTTAGAAAACCACTTCCTGGTAGACTAACTACACAGATATTTAATTTGAAAGAAGGAGATGAAATATTATGGTTGAAACCGACAGGTAGAGCATTACTGATCAATCAAGAAATGCCAAGTGGCGAATCAGATAATAGGAGAATTGTTTGTATTGGAGGTGGAACAGGTATTGCACCATTTGTTAGTTTTGCACAACATCTTCATGCTGTTGAGGACAAACGAGAGATTGTCGTGTTACATGGTGCAAGTTATGTCGATGAATTAAGTTACAAGGATCTTTTGACAGGACTAGAATATGATAGTAAAAAACGAGGAAAAGAAACATGGAATTTCAAATATAGAGCAGCAATTAGTAGGCCACAAGAATGGTTTAACAGATCTTGGTCTGGTCAAATAGGTAGAGTAGAGACATTTTTGAGACCAAGAGATAGTGGGATGTCACCATTAGAAGAATTAGTAGGAGATAAGATTACGAAAGAGAACACAATTTTTTACGTATGTGGTTGGCAAGGAACCATTGACGGTGTTATGGATTTCTTAAAACCAAAAGGATTTGTTACAGAGCATGATAAACGTGAAGACGGAAGCTTTGAAGTGAAATACGAATCATACGGATAAAAAATATTAAAGAATTATTATCTCCGTGCAGACTGAATTTGTGGGGACGTAGGTTAGCTTGGTATACTGCCAGTCTCGGGTGCTGGAGATCATGGGTTCAAGTCCCATCGTCCCCATTCAAAAGTAAATCATTGAAATATAACGCTAGTTACCAACACAATAATGAAAACCGCATTGTATCTTGCACATTTAAATCCGGTTACTAAGGCACATATAGAAATTATTGAGGAATTAAAGAAAAAGGCAGACATTGTAAAAGTGATGCCAGTAGTTTTTAAAATGAATGATGTTGAGATAAACAGCAAAAGTTTTCCGTTTGATTTCAAGGTAAGAAAGAAGATGCTGGAATCAGTGTTTGGTAACTCGATTGTTATTACAGATGATTATGCTTTTTTTGCTCCTTTTAAGAAGTATTTCCCACCACTCTTAGCCCCAAAATCATGGGAATTAAGAAAAAAAGTGCTCAATGGAGTTACGGGAGAATTTTTTTCATATACTGGAGATAAAGCTGAGGGAATTATGTTAAGAATTTATAGATTAAGACCTCAAGTTGGACAAAGAAAAAAGTTGTCTGCTGCATCTGTTAAAGAAAAGATGTATGACGCAGCATTAGGAAGAGATACAAATTGGAAACTATCTGTAACGAAAAGTATTGCAGACATTATTGAAGAAGAATGGAAAACTGTCACAAAGTATGCAAGATCTGAAGATATGACAACAAGAATTGCAGGAATGAAATTTCCAAAAGAGGGTTGGGCTTCCAAATAGATTAATACTGAACGAATCAAAAAAACACGTGGGTTTACCATTATCAAAATTCGCTTGGTTTGATGGAAAGTATGTTCTGACTGAAAAGGCTAAAGTTCCAATAACTACACATGCAATCCATTATGGCACATCAATCTTTGAAGGAATTAGAGCATATTGGAATTCAGAAAATCTTTTTGTTTTTAGATTAGAAGATCATGTGAAAAGATTCCGACGTTCTGGACAACTCTATGACATTTCATTAAATTTCTCAGATAAACAGATTATTGATGCAATAATCAAAATATGCAAAAAGAATCAGATTAGAAAATCATGCTATATCAGACCATTTTATTTTGTGGGGAGTTATGGAATTAATTTACATGTTACAAAGAAGGCACCTACTCATGTTGCAATATTTACATTTCCTTTTGGGGATCTTTTTAATAAAAATGGGATCACCGCAGGAGTGGTATCTTGGAGAAAGTTTTCAGACCAATCTACTCCACCCCAAGCAAAAATGGGTGGTAACTATCTAAATTCCATCATTGCAACCCAAGAGGCAAAACGAAATAACTTCGATGAAGCAATACTTCTAGATCATTGTGGAAATGTGAGTGAAGCGCCTGGAGAAAATATCTTTATTGTTAGGGATGAAAAGATCATAACACCATCTCTTTCATCATCTGCACTTGATGGAATAACACGTGATACAATAATCAAAATAGCGTTAGAGCAAGGGATAAAAGTTGAAGAAAGAGAAATTCCAAGAAGTGAGTTGTCCATGTCAGATGAAATTTTTCTTACAGGTACAGCTGCAGAGGTCACGCCAGTAATTTCTATTGATGGAAAGCAGATAGGTACTGGAAAGCCTGGCAACATTACAAAAAAGATGATCAGAGAATACACAGATATTGTAATGAACGGAAATGAGAACTATAAACACTGGTTAACTTCGGTGTACTAGATGAAGATTGTACAAATAGGTACTGGAGGATGGGGGAAAAACCACACTCGTATTCTATCACAGTTAGGAGTACTTGCTGCAGTGTGCGATTCCAATGTAGAAAGGAGTGAAGAATACGGGAGAAAATATTCCGTAAATCACTACACCAAGCTTGATGATCTATTAAAGAATGAAGAATTTGATGGTGCTTTTGTAGTTACTCCAACATCAACGCATTCTGAGATTGCAACAAAACTAGTAGAAGCAAAAAAACATGTCTTTGTGGAAAAGCCATTATCATATAGTTCCGAACAAGGAGAACGATTGGCGGAGATTGCAAAGAAAAACAAAGTACTTCTTACCTGTGGATATATTGAACGATTCAATCCTGCAGTTAACATTGTTAAAAAAATCATTAGAGAAAAAAAATACGGAGAATTGGTCATGTTAGAATTCCATAGGGAAAACAGAATGCCTTTACACATAAAAGATGTAGGTATAATTTATGACACTTCAGTTCACGATATAGATACGGCAAACTGGCTTTTTGACGAAATGCCTGTAGTGGTCTTTGCTAGATCAGGTCAAATCAATCATGAGCATGAGGATTTTGCAACCATTATGCTTGGATACAAAAATGAGAGAACCGCAATAATTTCATCCAACTGGATAACACCAAAAAAGGTGAGAACTTTTAGCGCAGTGTGTACAGATGCAGTGATTTCTTCTGATTTTATCTCACAGGAAGTTAGAATTGAAAAAAACGAAGATACTGAAATTCCTAGAAATGAAAAGAGAGAACCTTTGCTTTTAGAGATACAGGAATTTTTAAGTGCGATTGAAGAGAATAGAGAACCCCTTGTAAAAGTAAATCAAGCAGTAAATGTGACAAAAATTGCAGAAGCTGCACTTTTATCTAGTCAAAAAGGTGTACCAATCTATCTAGATCTGAAATGAATATAACAATGATGAATATCCTAGCATGTCCTATAGACAAAAACTATCCACTTGAATTATTTGGAATAAAAAAGAATGGAAATACGATATTTGAAGGAGTGCTTTTCTGCACTAAATGTTCAAGATTTTACCCAATAATTGAGGAGATACCAATAATGCTGCCTGACGAATTGCGAGACGAGAAACAAGAGATGAAGTTTTTGAATGACAATAAAGCCGCGCTGCCTAAGAAAATCATTACTGAGGCGAATCCATGGCATCTGTGATATAATTGGTCATAAATTTCATATCAGAAAAAGCTAAAATTGGCATAAACACAAGAATTTGGCATTTTTCATACATTGGAGACAATGTGGAAATTGGAGACAATGTGAAGATCGGTTCATTAGTGCATATTGATTATAATGTAAAAATCGGGAATGACACTAAAATTGAAGGGCAGGCATACATACCTCCACTTTCCAGAATAGGAAACCGTGTTTTCATTGGCCCTGCGGCAGTTCTTACAAATGACCCATATCCAATGTGTGATAGGATGGTAGGAGTAGTAATCGAAGATGATGTGATAATTGGTGCCAGAGCAGTTCTTAAAGCAGGAATAAAGGTGGGCAAGAACAGTGTGGTTGCAATGGGTTCGGTAGTTACAAGAGATGTACCAGAAAATTCAGTAGTGATGGGAGTTCCAGCAACAATAAGGTACACCAGAGAAGAATACGATAAAAAACAGAGAAGATGGAAAGAATCTTAGGACTGGATCTCTTTTTTGAATATCCAATTTTTTAACTTTGAAAGTATAAGAATCCAAACTGCAACTAAAATCAGTGCAATGATTGCCTTAACAACAGATGATAAAAACCAATCTATGTCACCAAATCCTGTAATTGAGATTGGACCCAAAATTAGCACTACGATGCCTCCTCCAAGAATTATCAGAATCCACATTCCTAACAAAAAACCAAATAATCCCTTTTTCAAAATCGTATCCCCATAAGAAAAGAAGTAATGATTGCAAGACTGCCAGAAAACAACGCTAGTTTAAAGATTGCATGTCCTACCTGTTTTTCTGTTAATGGCCCCCCTGCAAGAATCAATCGTACAAGAGTTATTGGTGCAGAGGGATCTTTGGTTGCACGTAATCTGAACTGCTCGTCATGATCTACTGGTTTTCCCTTGATTTGTCTATGTTCTACTATGCGTTTTACACTAGAGAGGAACAAGAAGGAGTTTATTACTGCAGGTAGAAGAGCAATTGCTGCTACAATTTCAGCATTACCAACAATTGCTATTGTGCCATACATAGCACCAAAAGCAAGAGCTCCTGAATCCCCAGGAAATATTTTACTTGGAATTTTATGATACTTGTAAAATGCCAAAGCAACGAAACCCAATGGCATACTGGCAATAGCAATTTCATAATTTTGCATTACAAATAATCCGATAGTTAGTGAAAATCCAGCTATGGTCATAAAACCACTTGCTACACCATTTAAAACATCGATGGAATTGATTGTATTTCCTGTGATTGGGATCATTAGTATTATCACACCAAGATACAATACTGGAATTTGTACTTCGCCAAATAGCGGAAAAGCAAGATTAGAATCATAAGTTCCAAGCAGAATGATAGGCACCGCAGCAACAGTAAGTGCTACAGGCTTAAACCAACCACCCATGACTTTTCTGTCATCCACATATCCTATCAAAAACGCTAGCAAGCTTGTTATCATTATTGCCAAGATTTCAGTTCTTTGTAAAAATAAATACAAAGTTGCCTCAGATACAAGTATTCCCAAAATTATGGATGGCCCACCCGGTCTTACTACCATTATATTCTCTCTTTTGTTCATATCTTTAACCGCGAGGTTATGTTTGCTCAAATATTTGATAAGGGAGGGTATAGACACATACACAGCAAAAAAAGCTACAATACATGATATAACAGAGGAAATGATTAGCTCAGGCAATTATCTAACCTTGCGCAATTCTGCCTTTATGTTATCTGCTAGAGTTGAACCAATTTTTTCAATTTCTGCCAATTTTTTCACAGGAATCTTAGCAAGATCATCATTAGTCTTTAAACCATGCTTGTAAAGCATGCGTGCTCTTACCCGCCCTATGCCCTTGATTTTCACCAGGTCAAGTAATTCTTCCTTGATTCCATAAACAATTCTTGTTCTAAGGTTTGCAAGTTCATCAAGCAGATCTATACGCTCAACATGTTTTGATATCTCACGTAGACAATACATTAGCCAATCTGCAGTTTCTACCATGCGATGTAAATCTCCTGATTCTACCCCAAATTGATCAGAAATGGATAATTCTGAAGATTCTGTTATCCAAGCATGAAGAGCCATAAGACTTCTAGAACAATCATATTCAGAAATAGACTCTAACAGCTCAGACTGATGATTTTCGATAAGAATACTAGCCGTTTCATAATCTTTATTCCGCATTGCAAATTTTGGAAAGAATTCCTCAGTGGATGATATCAAATGGATTAATCCAAGTGTGTGTTTTCCTTTTTTAGATACATTTTCAATCGTGTCTCTAAAATAGGTTGCAGTTAATGGATCAATGTAGAGCATTGATGTTTTTTTGCCAAATTCAGTTGCAGCATATCGATCTCCTTTATTCAGAATAAGATTTTGAGTTTTCAAGAACCGCAATGATACATCAATTGCAAATTTTACTGTTGGTTTCCTAGATTGAATCCCACCAAATGTCTGCAAGAAAAAGTCAAGTATTTCCTCTTTTTTTATGCCAGGATTTGTAGCAATTATACTTAGTACATGCGTTCTAAGCGATTTATCTTCAGTTATTTTTGATACAATCGATTCGGGTTCTCCATTAACATAATAATCTAAAAGATCATCAGTGTTTGCATTTCCTACGATTATAGATTCGCCAAAATCATCATATTGTGGACGGCCTGCTCGGCCACACAACTGCTTATATTCTAAAACACTAATTGGCCTATTTGCTCCAATTTTGGCGTTGTATCGATTGATATTTGATATCACAACCCTTCTTGCAGGCAGATTAACACCAGCAGCGAGAGTAGGAGTAGAAGATAATAGTTTTATCAATCCTTTACGGAACTCATCCTCAATTATATCTCGGCAATTTTGATTCAATCCAGCATGATGAAAGGCTACACCCTTTTTGACAAGATCTGCAAGAACAGTAGTCAAATCAGTATGCTCGTTATTCGCAAGGATTTTTTTTGATACAGTTTCGAGAGTTTTGATTTCATTCACTTTTAAGAGTCTAGAAATGGCATCAGATGCCTTTGTGGCCAGTGATTTGGAACGAGTTCTAGTTTCCGCAAATATCAATGACTGTCCACCATCCATAACTGATTGCACTCCCAAATCAATAGCTGTTCCTCGAATACTGCGTTCTACATGAAACATTCTTCCATCGTTCATAATGACTCGATCTCCATCACACACTCCCTCAGATAGTGGTACAGGTCTCCATTTATTTTCAACAAGTACGCAGCCCAACCACTGTGCAATATCATCAGAATTAGTGATAGTGGCACTGAGACCAACGATTTGAGGTCGTTTTTCTAAAAGTTTTAGTTTTGTCAGTATCATCTCGAGTGTTGGCCCTCTATCATCATCACCTATGAGATGAACCTCATCAGCGATGACCAGACCTATATCATCTATCCAATCTGCACTATGACGTATAATGGAATCCATCTTTTCATTTGTTAGAATCAAGACATTATTCTTGCTCAGATTTTTGTCAATACTTTCAAAATCTCCAGTAGATATTCCAACCTTGAATTTATTTTTGAAGGTAATCTTTTCTAGTTTTTTAAATTCCTTGAATTTTTCAGCTGCTAAAGCTCGTAGTGGACTAAGATAGATCACTTTACCGGTATTTTGTGAAATGTAACTAATCATTGCAAGTATGGCAATTAGAGTTTTACCGCTTGCCGTGGGGGCAGAAACCAGAATACTCTGACCATCTAGTAAGCCTTCCTTTATGCATGCTTCTTGTGGAGGGTACAGACACTCAAAACCCTCAGACAACAGAAAATCAATTGCGGGTTGTGAAAGTTTTAGTTCTTCTATTTTCATACTCGGTTATAGTGACCGGGTTTTGATTCATAAATAGATGCTTCGCGAAGCATTCTTCGAATATAGTTTCGTGCCTCTTCTTCAGTGAACTTTTCAGTTTTTTCAAGCTCTTTTACAAATTCTCGTTCTTCAACGGCTACTTTGTTATCCCCTTCAAGAGATTTTAGGACATCCATGAACAGCTGCATTTTAGATACTTCACTTCGCGGTCGTCCTTGCAAAACTCCAAGATCAACCTTACCGGTATTTACATCAACACCTGCATCTTGCAGCATGCTTTGGATTAGAAATATTGCTCGTTCAGCATCTTCTTCCTCTACCTTGTCTTTCATCAATAGTCTCGCTCTCGCTGTTGCTAGTCTAATAATGCCACCTAATTGTCTTGGAGTTACGGTGATCATTTCTTCGGATTCTACATTTCGCATTTGGAGGTAATAATCCAGAATTTTTTCTTCTGCTTCCTTTGTTAGATCCGGCATATGTCTTTTGGAATAAGCTAAGTATTTGGTAAGCAAATCAACATCAACAACAGAACGTCTATCTGTTCCCTGAGGAGTATGTAATTCTATTATGTGCCGTGCAATTTTTTCATCTTTTTCCCGTCCAGGAATATCCCTTACAACGAAAATCAAGTCAAATCTGGTCAATAATGGGATTGGAAGATTAACATTCTCTGTAATATTTTTGAAAGGATCATACTTGCCATACATAGGATTAGCTGCGGCAAGAATTGATGTCCTTGCATTGAGCGTAGCAACAATACCCCCTTTTGCAATACTGGCAGATTGCTGCTCCATTACTTCATGTAAAGCACTACGGTCTTCAGGCTTCATTTTGTCGAATTCATCAATACATACAAGGCCTTGATCACCTAACACAACGGCACCTGCCTCTAGCATCATTATTCCCGTTTTATCGCGCACTACAGCAGCTGTAAGTCCAGCTGCTGTAGATCCTCTGCCAGAGGTATAAAGACCTCTTGGAGCTATTCGTGCACAAAATTTCAGCATTTCACTTTTTGCAGTACCAGGATCTCCAACAAGAAATACGTTGATATCTCCTCTTATCTTGCTTCCATCACCCAATGATCTTTGATTAGAACCTACGATTAGGAGTAAAATAGCTTCTTTGATAAGCGACTGTCCTTGAATATGTGGCGCAAACGAGTCAATTAGTCTTTGATATACATCTGGGCTTTGTCCTAATGCGCGGATAATCTTTTCATCTTCAGGCGATATTTCTTCTC
This sequence comes from Nitrosarchaeum sp., assembly GCA_020431985.1. Lineage (GTDB taxonomy): Archaea > Thermoproteota > Nitrososphaeria > Nitrososphaerales > Nitrosopumilaceae > HKST03. The sequence goes on from JAGQHF010000025.1 coordinate 20,555, forward strand.
GTTCTATCTTTCTCGAAGACTTGTCTCCGCGGCCTCCCAAGAATTCTATATTGTTTCCTTCAATTCGTAATCTATACAGACCACTATGGCCACGAGTGACGCCTGAGACAGACTCTTGTTCTACTCTCACAACACCTGTGAGAATTATCCTATCTCCTGGTCGTGCGTTGTCTACAAGATCTTGTCTAATTGTTACATCAATATAATGAGGAAGTTGTCCAGGCGGCAGATCCTCAGGCAGTTCCTGCAATCTTAAAATCTGAAAATCAATAAACTTGCTAGATTCAGGTTTTAGCTCAAAATCTCTTTGTTTACATGCAGGATTATCACATACAACAGGTACTTTCACATCCATTCCTTTTAGCTGTACAACTTTCGTGATATGTTCATCAGGACATACAAAGGTCAGTTCTTTGGCAAGTGGTTTTACCTCCGATGCCCGAACAACCATCCCCGAAACACTAGTTATTCTGCCAATTGTCTCAGCATTGATTTGTCGTAAGCTACGCTGAAGTGGATAGTTTACTAGTCTTACACGAATCTGATCTTTGATCTTTTCAGCATAACTGGTAAATCTAATCTGGAGAATTTCTTTTATTGCTCTAGAAAATGCGTTAAAAACTCTGTCAGGTTCCTCAGAAAAGAGAATTTCAATCTCGGGCTCAATTACCAAGTCGTTATAGTCAACAAGAATGAACTTGGTATCTTTTGGCATCATCTCGTCAATTGCTTCTACATATCGATAGTTGCCGGATTTGTCTTTAAACCTAGTAAGAAAATCTTTCACTTTGTCAGATAGTGCAGATTCTGTGTATGCATTTTGGACGTTACTCATTTAATCACTCCTCGAATTTGCCTTTCAAACTCGTGACTATTATCATAAATTGATTTGAAAAAAACTGCCTCTTCGACAGTAATTTTATTGTATAGATCTGATGTGAGTTTAATAGAATCTGCAAGCCTTACGATCTTGCCTCTCCTCATCCTGAATAACTCTAGGAGAATGCTTTCAACATGATTAAAATCATCTTTATCAAGTTCTCGCATAGATTGTTTCAATTTTATGTAAAAATGTGGATCTAGTGTTGACAGTTGATATTCTCCAACCATTTTTTCTTTAGATAATGCTTGTTTCAGTTCTGTAATCATGTCAGGTGTTTCCAATACACCAAGATTGTTCTCAGACAGAGTTTTTCCAATCCATTGCGGTAAATTAAGCACCTCACCTTGTGAACCCTCTATTTTGATTCCAGCCACATTGAACTTGATATCTTGATTGAGGGTGACCTTGGCATCTTTTAGGTTATATCCGATAGTATGTAATTTTTCTATTGTTTCTATTTTCATTACAGGATCACTTTTTTTCACAAAGTTCCACATGTATCGGATCGATCAATTCTATTCACTAATTGGTTAGAACAATTGATCCTAATTAATCACTGGCTGATCGCTGTTATCATGGCCATCATCAGATTTGAATTTACAGCATAATACAATAACCAATTCGAACTTATTAATGGGTACAAAACCCATAGTACTCATGTCAGTCAATGGAATGTGGGTTGAGAAATACAGACCTAAGGTATTATCTGAAATTGTAAATCAAAAGGAGATCATAGGCAGTTTAAGTGCATTAATCAAGGATCCTACAGACATGCCTCACTTACTATTTTCTGGATCTGCAGGAGTGGGAAAGACCACTACAGCTCTATGCATTGCAAGGCAAGTATTAGGAGAGTATGTCAGAGATTATACTCTCGAGCTAAATGCGTCAGATGAGAGAGGAATAGGCATGGTTAGAGAAAAAGTAAAAAAATTCTCGCGATATGCAGGAATGGCAGAAGTACCATTTAAGATAATAATTTTAGATGAGGCCGACGAAATGACATCAGATGCTCAAACTGCTTTACGTAGAATAATTGAGGATACAGCCAGATACTGTCGATTTATACTCATTGCAAACAATATCTCAAAAATTATAGACCCCATACAAAGCAGATGTGCTACCTTCAAGTTTACATCAATTCCAGAAGAAGATATAATTTCTCATCTGGAAAATATTGCAAAAAAAGAAAAGGTAAAAACTGAAAAAAAAGGTCTTAAGGCAATTTATGATTATTCGGAGGGAGACCTCAGACATGCGATAAATATTATGCAGGCAACAGCAAGTTTGGGAGCAATTACTGAAGAACATGTAAAGTTATCAGCTGGACTCACTAAGACAACGGATGTAGATGATGTTCTGAATATGGCATTGTCGGGAAAGATTACTGATGCAAGAGAAAAAACAATAGAATTGATAAAAGTTTATGGAATGTCAGAATCAGATTTTTTAAAATACATAAACGCGGCAGTGTTTAAATCAAAACATGAAAAGATATCAGACATTCTAAAAATCATTGCAGAGTATGATTACAGAATTCTGGTTGGAGCTAATCCAGAAATTCAGCTCTCAGCTTTATTAGCAGAACTTGGAAACTTAGAAAAGAAATAGCGCAGAGAGAGGGATTTGAACCCCCGTATGCTTGCGCACACAGGCTCTCAAGGCCCGCGCCCTACCGAGCTAGGCGACCTCTGCAAAGAAAGGTCATTACTAGTGATTAAAATTTGTTGAGGAAACAATATTTTAAAATTAAAAAGAAAAAGAAAAAAATTCTTTAGTCGTGTGCGTGTGGATTTACTGAGCCGCCTTTCATTTCAACAAAGGTGCCGGCTGCCTTTTCGTGATATGATTGATATGATGGTTCAATCAAGATTGCCTTTTCTGGACAAGCTTCTTGACATGCCATGCATTGTGTACAATCATGTTCTCTGATTGGTTGTGATTTGTCGGTATAATCTAGACGTTCGTCTTGCTCAGTCTTACCTGTTCCCTCAAAAGTATTATCCAAGCAATCAGCTGCTGGAATATCTTTCTCGGTTCTGTACCATTGAAATGTTTGAACTGGACATACACTCATGCATGAGCCTTGAGCAGTACATTCATCCCAGTCAACAGCGACCGTTGTGCCGTGAATACCAAGTGGTACTTGTTCTTCACCATGTGCCTCGTATGCAGCTTTTACCTCGTCATTTGAGAATGCTGCACCGTCGGATCTACCTTTACCCCAGATAAAGTGAAAATTCTCTCCATCTGCATGGCTTGTTTTACCAACCACTTCTAGATTTTCAACAAATTTTTCATCTATTGGCATATGTTGGTTATTCCAAAATATTATTTAAAGCTAGACAAAATTAGTACAGACTAAATGGCGATTTTCTTAGAAATATTGCATAAAACCGGAATGATAACAAACAAGTTAAACGAATTCTACGTATTTACAGAGAATATGATTATTTTCCAAAAGTGGTAGCAGCTTTTTCGTGTGCTTCCACATTTGATTGATCAACTTTGATTGCTTGTGGAGGACAAACTGATACACAAGCCATACACCATATGCAATCATGCTCTCGTATTGGATCTGCTTTGTCAGTTAGATCCTTTCTTTCATCTTTAACAGTACTGCCAGTTCCTGCAAATGTTTCATTTATGGCCAGATTGTTTGGGATGTCCTTTTCCGTCCTATACCATTGAAATACTTGTACGGGACATGCCTCAATGCAAGCTCCATCCGCAACACAAGAATCCCAATCAACAGCAACCATGGTACCACTTATGCCCACAGGAACATGTTCTTCTCCTTTGGTCGCATATGCGGCAACTACATCGGAATCTGCAAACACTTCTGCCTGAGAACCATCTTTGTTTGTCTTTTTACCGGGTCCCCATACAAAGTGGAAATGCTCTCCATCAGAATTTTTTATTTTTCCAATTGGTTTTAGCCCCTCTGGAAAATTTTCCGCTATTGGCATGACTACTTTTTCTGTGAATGTTATTTAAAGCTAGATAAGAAGAAAATGAGAAATTACAATGAATTTAGTGCTTATTATTGATTCCTTACGTTCATAATGTTGTTGATTAGATTTTGAATGAAATGGACATTATAAAATATGATGTTTATCGCGGGCCAAATATTGGGATCTACATTAATGTTAATGACAAACATGTAATGGTTCCTATGGGATTTGCTGAATCAAAAGCAGAAAAGCTTGCAGCATACCTTCAAGCAGAATATATGTATGTGTCAATTGCAAATACAAGGTTACTTGGTGCATTGGCAGTAATGAACAATAGAGGAATTTTGTTACCGAAGACTGCATATCAAAGTGAGTATGATATGATAAAGAAGAATACAGATTTGGAGGTAGGTATACTAGATTCAAAATATACCGCCCTTGGAAATTTAATATGTGCAAATGACAAAGGAGCAATAGTTTCTCCTTGGCTGTCAAAAAATGATGTAGACACAATACAGGATGTTCTAGGAGTAGAAGTACTGCAAAAAAGAATTGCAGGATACAACCAGACAGGTGCGGTATTGACAGCAAACAATTCTGGTGCAGTGGTTCATCCAGAAGCTGATGAGAAAGATATGAACATGTTTGCAAATGTTCTAGGTGTAAAAATAGAGCAGTCTACTGTTAACAATGGTATTCCCTTTGTATCATCAGGAATTTTAGCAAACAACAACTGCATAGTTGTAGGTACACTTACCACGGGTCCCGAAATTATGATGATGACTAGAGCTTTTCTAAATTAAAGATAGACATTGGATTGTCCGTAATGGTCTCAATATCAATCAGTTTTTCTGTTCCATTTTTCATATCGCGAAGTACAATTTTGCCATTTTCAAGTTCCCTAGGAGCTACTATAACGCAATACTTTGAACCAGATGCACCATCCATCTGTTTTTTGAGGGTTTTTCCTGTAAGGTCGATATTAGATGGGATTTTGTTCAGTCGGAGAAGAGATGCAATCGACATAGCAACTTTTTGCATTTCGTCGTTGACATACAAAATTGATATCCTGTTAGGAGTCGATGAAGGAATTATTCCCTGTTCATGCATTGTCAGAATAATTCTTTCTACACCGCCTGCAACACCGGTTGCTCCAATATCTTCTCTTCCAAAAGCTCTAGTAAGAGTATCATATCGTCCCCCTCCAGCAAGTGCACCAAGTGTAGAGTTTCGGTCAAATACCTCAAACACCATTCCGGAATAGTAGTCAAGTCCCCTTACTATTCCAAAATTAATTCGTACATTTGATACGCCTCTATTCTCCAATGAGTCAATCAATGATTTTAGATCATCCCATGATTCTAGTTGAGATGTATCAAACTTCGCTTCAATCTCTTGTATCGTTCCAGTTATTTGAGAAAACTCTAGAATTTTTTCCAAATTGGTAAGGCTGTAACCTTTTTCTTGGAATTCTTTTAGGATTTGTTCTTTGGATTTTTTTTGGATTTTATCTACTGCACGCAATATATCGGAGACAAGCAGTGGATCTCTTGAGTCAAATATTTTGTTAATATAAGACTCTACAAGATTTCTATTATTAATGTCAATTACGATGTTTTTCATTAGGAGAGAATCGAATAATCTAGAGGTCATCTCAATTATCTCCGCTTCAGATTCTGTGCTTGGCTTTCCGTAGATTTCCAAATCCCATTGGTGAAAATAGCGATATCTTCCTTTCTGTGGTTCATCATATCTAAATACACCTCCAAAAGCAGACATCTTGGCAGGAAGTTTTAGCGATTTTTGAGAGGCAACATATCTAGTAAGGCCCATCGTAAAGTCAAAACGCAAAGCCACTTCCCTTTCACCTTTATCTTTAAAATAATAGATCTCATCTCGTATTGCCGGACCAGACTTTGTTTCAAGAACTGATAGTAACTCAATCGGAGAGGGATCCATGAAGGAAAATCCATACAGGGTTGAAAGTTGTTGAAAATGGCCTCTAATATGCTCAAGCTCACCATTCTCTTGGGCTTCAAAATCTTTCATTCCACGTGGTAGTTCCAAGATAATTGATTCTTGAGAGATTGTGATTTAGATATTTCTGTAAGAATAACTATATGCCAAATAGGCCAAATGTTGAGTATGGTTCTAAATAATGAATTGAGAGTTGAAAGTTAAATTTTGAAGAGATCTTTTGCGTTTTTGTACATAAATCCATCCCTGTATTCTTTTTTGATTTTCAGTTTTGCCACAAAATTAAGATATGAATCCATAGTACTTATTGGCCAGTCTGTACCGTATAATAGATATCGTGGTTCCCCTGCATAGTTTATCAATTCTGCTACTTTTTCTTTGATCATCTTTTCAAAAAAGTGATCGAAAGATCCCACAACAAGACCCGATACATCAGCATAGACATTTTTATTTTTGTAGATTACCTCTTGAGCATCTTGAATCCAAGGGTTTCCTAAGTGGCATAGCACCATCTTTAATTCAGGATTATCAACTGCAACTTCATCTAGATTAAGCGGCCTTGCAAATCTAAGCTTGCCTTTCTCAGAGTATGTGTCTCCCGTATGAAACATTGCCGGTATTCCAAACTCTATGCAGGTATCATAGACCTTTTGGTATCTCTCATCATATGGGTAATAATGCTCATATCCAGAATAGATCTTCAGACCCTTTATCTTCCCATCCTTTATCCATTGTTTGTAATTTTTTAGATCCTCATCTGTATGGTTATCAATTGTAAATCCAGCCACTACTCCTAGATTATCATATTTTTGTATGGCATCGATTATTTGTTTTGTAGAGGGACGCTCTTTGTTTACCTTGTATGAAGATAAGATTAAAGCATAATCAACATTGTTACTTGCCATCTCCCTTTGGAGCATATCAAGTCTATCCTCCAAAAGAGGAATGTTTTGCATTAATTCATATTGGTTTACGTGGACATGACAGTCAATTATCATCGTTCTACAAAATTTGGATTTTTCCACTCAATAAAAGTTGCATAGTTCAGCGACCGTGGATCCTTCATGTAGTTGGGAAGAATTTTGATGAATTTGAATCCATTTCTTAGTTGAAAACAAAGAACAGGTTCCTTGATTTGCCCGCGCTTTACTTTCTTGACATAATCTTCAACGTTCATCTCCTTTGCATAGTTGCAATAATTGATGAGTCTGCCGCCCGCAATTATTCTACGTAGATTTAGTTTTGTAGCAAGATCTCGCCTTGCTTGGTACAGTTTTGTGGCAATGCCCAATCTTCGATAGTCTGGATGAGTGGACACATCTGCACCATAAAGAGAATCACCTTTTGGATTATGGTTTTCAAACAAGCTTGAACCACATGCCTCTTTCCATGTATGTTCTTTATATTCGGGGTCTAGTGTTATTATCAGACTACTGCAAGAACCGACTATATTTCCCTTGTATTCTGCACAAAACTGTCCCTCAGGAAATACTTTTAGATGTTCTTCTAGCTGGAATGGTTTCCAATAAACACCTTCTGCAGCCATTGTTGGAAAAGATACTTTTTGTAGTTCGACAATTTCTGGAATGTCATCAGTACTTAAGTTACGAATTATCAGTTTGGAAATTCGTTTATTTGGCAAATCAGTCATGATATGATTTCATTGCAATTTAGTTTTGTTGTTTGAATAAGATATGGATCATGTATCATCTAGTATGAACTGCCTCTTTGTTTTTTTGTGAAGATGAAATTCTTTTTTGTTTAAGATCATCAAGATATCGATTTATCATTGTTAGACCATCTACAATTTTTGGGGCATTGTTTTTAACAAATTCTATTTTGTCCGAACTTGTTTTTGGTGTGTTGTTGACATAGTTTTCCATGGCTTTTGCCCCATTATAATCAATGAATGCAATTCTTGCACTAAAATCAGTTCTCTCTAAGACAAGGCTGTCTCCACCCACCAATGCTGTATGATATGGATGTTGGATTAATGATTCCGAAAACTTTTGTGAAGTCATTATCTTGTTTGCAAGAAAGTCATCAGTGTATGCATTAAAATCTGCAAGTAGGTAAAAAGTGGATTCAGGTTTTGTGGTTTTTACTCCTTCAATTTTGTTTAATATATTATAGCTGTACTCACCCATGATTTGATGGATTTTTCTTGTAATCTCAAAGTATTCATCCATCTCCCTACTGTCTGAGAATCCAGCGATTGCTGCATGTTGTATAGGAGTAGAGGTGGCAGTATACTCGGTTGCAAGAATCTTTTTGAACTGCTGTTTTAGGTCAGTTGCGTGTTGTGGAAATATGACATATCCTAGCCTGTATCCACCTGCTGCATGAGATTTTGAGAGACCGTTTGTGACAAATGTACCTTCTGGATATATCTTACCCATGCTAACAAATTTGTTAATGTCATATGTTGTAAGAGCATAGATCTCATCAGAGATTACAATGATGTTGTGTTTCCTGCATACATCTGTGATCTCTTCTAGCTCAAGCTGTGAATATACAAGTCCTGTTGGATTGTTCGGATTGTTTAGGATGAGAATCTTTTGCCTATCATGTAATCTTAAAGTAAGATGTTCAAGTTCGTTGGGAGTTATCTTGCCATTTTTGGCAACGTGTAGCATGTGGTAATTCTTCTTGAGATATCTTATTTGAGGAAGGTATCCAAGCCAAGCAGGAGTAGGAAGTATTACTGTACCGTGTAAAATCTCCAACAAATTAAAAATCAATTCTTTTGTTCCGGGGCCAACATATACTCGGCTTGGATCAACATCAAATCGAAAATTGTGCTTGTTGTACTGAGATATTGCTTCACGTAATTTTTGGATTCCGGGAACCGCCGCATAGGCTCCCTTATCTGCATTTGCGATAAGGGCATTTTTTACTGGTTCTGGTACTGGAAACGGAGATTGACCAAAGGCAAATCCATAAAACCCAAAACTGCATGCCGGATGAGTGCAATTTGAGTGAAATTCTTGCAGGAATGTATTTAGTTTGAGATTTTCTGGCATCTCAATATCTTCTACCTGTTGATCAATTACGAACTTACGCATTATTTCTCTAGAATTTCATTAAAGTTAACTGTTAACATGCTATCATGCGTGTTGTCTGTGCTGCGTACGTTTTTGCTTATGTTGTTTATATTCTAATGAAATGTCATAGGTTGGATATAGACTGGAAAATGCTTCATCTATATTCACTCTTGATTCATAATCTTCAGGTACATTTTGAGGAAAATTTTCAGCCTCACCATGTTCTGAATTGGAATGCTTCATTTATGGTATCTCGGATCAGTCACTATTTTTTAAATTGTTAATTAGTTGATCTAAACCTAGCTATGATCAACTCATAAATACGAAACAAATGGGATTTGTGCATGATTAAACGCAGGATATTATTATCTATTATACCAACACATATTGCATATCTTGGTATCTGAAACTAACATTGTGGAAAGTTTGCCATTGGATGATAAACATGAAAAAATGAAGGCATCAGATCTTTTGGTAAAATGCCTAGAAGCTGAAGAAGTTGAATACATCTTTGGAATTCCAGGAGAAGAAAATGCAGATATGATGATTTCGCTTTTAGAATCTAAAATTAAATTCATTTTAACCCGACATGAGCAGGGAGCCGCATTTATGGCTGATGTTTATGGGAGACTAACGGGAAAAGTAGGAGTTTGTCTTGCCACTCTTGGTCCTGGTGCCACAAATCTTGCTACTGGAGTGGCAAATGCAAACATGGATAGATCCAGATTACTTGCAATAACTGGCCAAAAAGACTCACATCTTTTGCACAAAGAATCACATCAAAACATGGATGTAATAACAATGTTCAAACCAATAACGAAATGGAACTGGTCAATAAGAAATCCCAAGAATATTCCAGAGATAGTAAGAAGGGCATTTAAGATTGCTTTATCCGAAAAGCCAGGAGCTACTCACATTGAGTTGCCACAAGATATTGCAAAAGGGAAATCAAATATTCCACCAATAATTCCTCAAAAAATTTTCAGAGCAAAGGCAAATGAGACATTGATAAGTAATGCCGCTTCAATAATCATGCAAGCAAAAAGGCCAATCTTGTTTATTGGAAACGGTTGCATAAGAGAAGATGCAAGTACAGCAATTCGTCGATTTTCAGAAGAGACAGGCATATGCTCAATGAATACGTTCATGGCCAAAGGAGTGATAAGAGATGATCATGAAAGACACCTAAGAACAATTGGCATCAAGGAAGCTGATCATGCATTACTTGCAATGAAAGAGGCAGATGTTGTTATTGCTGTAGGATTGGATCTTGTTGAGTATAGCCCCAAAAGCTGGAATTCTAATTTGGATAAGATAATAATTCATGTTGATTTTACACCATCTGAAGTTTACACATTTTATAGGCCAGAAGTGGAAATCGTGTCAGATATAGAATATGCCATAGATTCCATTTTGGATGAGATGAAGAAGCAAAAACAAAAATATCCAAATTCATTTGTTCTTCCACGAAAAGAGATTCCAGAAGTATTTAGTAGAATAAAGGAAGAAGTAGAAATCAGATCAGAATCATTCAGAGATGATTTTTCATATCCAATACAGCCTGAAAAACTCGTTATAGATGTCAGAAATGCACTTGATGAGAAAGATATCGTGCTTTCGGATGTTGGTGCTCATAAGATGTGGATTGCAAAGATATACCAAACATTTGAGCCAAATACTTGCATAATTCCAAATGGATTTTGCTCGATGGGATTTGCTCTACCAGGTGCAATGGCAGCCAAGATAGTATTTCCTCAACGAAACATTGTTGCAATGTGTGGAGATGCAGGATTTTTGATGAATGTGCAGGAGCTTGAAACTGCAGTACGTCTAAAGATTCCAATGATCGTCATAGTATGGTGTGACAAAGATTTGGGACTTATTTCATTAAAACAACTTGACGAGTTTGGTAAGACAGGCTATACGAATTTTGAAAATCCAGATTTTGTTACTTTGGCCAATAGTTTTGGAGCGCGAGGATATCATGTGAAATCTGTCAAAGAGTTTGAGGACGTTTTAGAACAAGCAAAACAAGAAAAAGAAAAACCTACAATAATTGCAGTTGATGTCAACTATTCTAGGAATCGTATTTTACTTGACGACAATTTTTCTGAATATTTATCCAATCTTAAAAACTATGGATGAATTCCTAAAAGCAATAACTAAGTACAATCTTTCTTTATACAAATAGACTGAAAATGGCAGGTTCTGGCGTAACTGAATTCCTAGCGTTACTGGCTCTATTATTGGGCGGAGGTATGATAGGGGCAGGCATAATGAAGAAGATAAAATTTCCGACCATTATAGGATTTATCATAATAGGAATGATTGCAGGCCCCTATGGGCTTGGAATTGTAAAAGATGTTGATCTTATCAACCTGCTTGCAGAGTTAGGAATCATAATTTTGCTTTTTGTTGTAGGATTAGAATTTAGTCTGCAAAAACTAAGACAAGCAGGTATAAAAGCAATAATTGTTGGGTTGACCGAGTTATCCATCATGTTCTTCTTGGCATACATAGGAGCATTTTCGTTAGGATGGTCACATATAGAGTCGTTATATCTTGCAGGAATTTTGTCAATTAGCAGTACGGCGATATCGTTAAGACTGATGCGAGACATGAAGCTTGTCAAAACAAAGGAATTCAATACTGTAATCACCATTCTCATAGTTGAAGATCTGGCGGCAGTTTTACTACTTGTAATTTTGGATAATGCATCAGCAGGTCAAGGAATTGCAATCACTGATGTAGGAATATTGATACTTCAAAGTTTGGCTTTCTTTGTAGTAGCACTGGCTGCTGGAATAAAGCTTGTACCAAAATTACTTGACAAAATACATGGATTAGACATTCAGGAAGGCCCATTCATTACTGCATTAGCTCTAGGATTCGGGTTGGCAGTTCTTGCACATTTTTTAGGTCAGAGCTCGGCAATTGGGGCATTTATCATGGGAATGATAATTGCTTCATCAAAACATTCGGAGCCCATAACAAAGAGAGTTTTACCGTTGCGTGATTTTTTTGGAGTAATATTTTTTGTATCCATAGGCATGTTGGTAAACATCACTGTAATTCCGGATGTCGTGTTGATTTCAATTCCAATCATTATTTTAGCAGTTATTGGAAAATTCGTGGGGAATTTCTTTGGTTCAACAATGTCTGGACATGACTTTGTTGGAGCATCAACGGTAGGTTCTGTGATGGTTCCAAGAGGTGAATTCTCATTTATCATGGCAAAACAAGCGGTGGATGGAGGTGCGGTTCGGGATTCCCTCTATCCGATTACAATGTTGGTTACACTTGCTACAATGTTTTGTATGCCAATATTACTCAAAGTCCTTCCAACCCTTGCAGACAAGAAGAGTTCGATTCCAATGCAAATTATTAATCCCATATTCATTGTAGGTAAATTCTTCAATCAACTCATGCAATCATCAGATGATGATAGTAAACTAAATCAAATGCTGAGACAATATGGTCCAAAACTATTTGTGAATATAGTAATTGTAATTGCGATTTTAGCTGCAATGGATTATCTTAATGAATATATCGTTGCTATAATAACGGATTCCGGGATACCTCTTCTGATAGAACCAGAACTATTACTTACTGTGATCAGTATAATATTGATTGCATATCCAATTCTGGCTCTTCTTGGTAAAGTTGAAAAAATTGTTACCAATGTATCAGATATCATATCTACGAAGCTTTTGCCGGGAGATACAAGTCAGATAGAAAGAAAACCAATGCACAGACTGATTAGAAATATCTTCTTTATAGGAGTAGTACTGATTTTGGTTGCATTAATCCAACCATACTTTGCAGAGATTTCTGAGATAGAATTTTTATCCATAATGATAACTGTTGCAGGTTTTGGTGTGGCAGTAATATTAATTGCAGATAGCATTATTGTGTTTCATAAAATATCGCATAGCCATATCATGGATAGTCTGCTCAAAGAAGACGAAAAAGAAGAATAGTTTGAAAACTATTATTGAGAGCTGATTGTAAATAAAAGAACTGTAATACAAATGAGTTATATCACATATAGTAGAAATCAGCAAGGAATGGATAGTATGTTTTTCTTTGTGATTTTAAGAGAAGGATCAACAAATGAAATGGTCGGAAAACACGTATAATGAAATTTAATATCAGTTATTGTGTCGCATTTAATACATTTTAACTGATTTACTTGTCTACAATTTACGCATCTAGAATACCCAATTAGATCATTTCCACATAATCTACACAATGTATCTGGCAATTTCATCAACTTTATCTTGAGAAAATATTAGATACTAATTAATCATGAATCAAATGATATCATACTAAATGAGATCAACTGATTATTTTGTCTGATTGAAATCATGATTATTCCTCAAAATAGAATTGATTTAAGATGGATTCTGATCATGTATTGGAGAGGTTAATTATCAGAAGGTGCAAACAGTACCCAATGAATGAGGTAAAACTTTGCACTGCATAAACATGCTTCATATACACAGTCATCATTTGGCAAAAAAAATGGAAAACCAAAATAGAGAAAAAATTGGAAATAAAATAATCCAGAATATGCAAGACTTACAAAATAATAGCACTGGATGGATTTTAGGTATCACCAAACAGATTAGAAAATCTAGTGTGATTAGGAGGTGAAATAATGATTTGTGGAAACTGTGGAAACTTGGGAAGTTGGCGTGATCCTACATGTAACAAATGCGATGTAAAATTACATCAAAAAAACTGTAAAAGTCGTTCTGCAGATTGTAAATGTCATCAAATAAATGAAAAAATGTGGTTTACAAAAAAAGCCCAGACAGTCCAATAATTAGGTCAGAATAGAGAATCAGAATATATGCCCACAACTTGGGCAAAATTTTTCTATATAAAATCAACACAATACAATATTTGAATGATAAAAAGATGTTAAGTTGAAAAGAATTCAATCCACTCGTATATTTTATTCTCTAAGTCAGGGCTTTATTGTTTTAGTCCACTTCTTTAAGATATTTTCTATAGGTTACAAGTTTGCATTAAGAATAATTCAAATTTTTAGATTAGTCTTAACAGCTAGATGATCTTATCCGTCATAAGAGCAAGTTAAAAATTATGTGAAGAAAAGATACGATAAAATATACGAGTTATTATCATGCAAAAAGGAAATTAGAACTTTATGTTAGCAGATAACAAAGAACAGAAAAAACCTTTTAGAAATATAATTAGGGAAAAACAAGATAAAATTTTGGAAAAAGCTCTAAAAAAATATGAAGAAGAGATTGAACAGGAAAAGAGATCTTTGTCAAAAATCGAAGATGTGGAAAAGATGGCAGAGGCAATAAAAGTACATTATTGGAGAGCAATAGTAGAAAATAATTCAAAAGTCAATGAAAATAAACAAAAATATAATCTAAAAATTCAACCATCAAAACTCTATAAAAAAATACAAACGCATTTGCATATGAATCAATGAAGATAGATAGCCTTGAACATCTCACAATACATGTAAATAAAATTTCAAAATTGAGACAACGAATTTTTCTAGTAAGAATGGAATTAGATAAGATATTGTGCTTGATAATTAAGAATTAATTGAATTTTTTTAATAATATGTTTAGATATTTCATCTAAAATAGAGTTTGAATTGTGTATGTCAGAGTCATCTCACATATGCATCATGTAGAACAGAAATTTTCTACAAATGTTGTACTTAATGGCATTTCAAGATCTATGGTACATCCACATTAGGAATTCCTTTACAGTATTTACAGTAAAGTTTCTGTTTTCTAATGATTATGGGCTTGTTCATGAGCAAGTATTAGTTTTGATATACTTTTACATAACATTTGATATGTGGATGCTAAATCAACAAAAGGCATGCCACAAACCAATATCTATTGTATAATATACCAACAATCACGAAGTTATATGAGCCAATTAGTGTGTGAAACAAAGCAACTAGAATCTAAAAGTATGATTGAGAAAATAAGAAAACATGAAACAAAATTTCTTAATGGAATAACATGGCAAGATCTTTTGGTTCCACGAAATCTTGAGGATTAAACATAATGAATTTATCAAAAAATTTGCTAAATTTAAAAAAAATCAAGAAACAGTAAGACTAAAGATTTGACGGAAAATAAAAAGAAACTCCTGCTAATTTTGAATTATATGAAATTTAAATCCAAATTCAAGCAATAGGGTTGAATAACAATTGAAAATCGCATACATTCTTGTAGGAACGATGGTAGGAATTTTCCTAATTTTTGCATTATATGGCATGGTGGTTTTTGACCTGAGCATTCAGGAGATGAAAAAACTTTTGTCAGCACGAAATGAAGGTTTTACTTTTAACATGATACAGGATATAGACCAGAGATTAGAAAATAGAATTGCCGCTCTTAAGGTTTTAACAGAAGTTCCAGAAATTCAAGATGCGATAATAGAGTCAAACCTAAAATTTCAGCGAATTCAAGACATCAAGGAGTATCTAAGTATTAAAGAACAAGAAATTCAGACAATTGAGATTACTCCATTTCTAAAAGAAATACTTGATAGTGATTTATCAGGAGAGTTAAAGGACAAGAGTGAATTTTATAAAGACGAATATGGTTTTGATGTGTTTGAAGAATTATTTGTAACTAACATGTATGGTGCAAATGTTGCAATAGGCGCAGGATATTCAGATTATGTTCAGAGTGATGAAGAATGGTGGCAAAAATCAAAAGATGATGGAATTTACTACGGAATACTAGAATATAGCGACCAATATGAGACAAGAGTAATTCCAATAGGATTTAGGATTACAGATAAAGACAATAATTTCATAGGAGTAATGAGGGTAGTTCTTTCACTAAATGACATATTGGAAGATTTTGATGATGAGGTGGAACTAGTAAATAATCAACATAGGAATGTTCTTCTTTTAGATGAAAATGGTAAAATAATCTATTCACAAGCAACACAGAATTCAAGCGATGTAGTTCCATACTTTAGTCAAATTGTGAATAATAGAGATGTAGGGTTCTTTGAACTTGATGATATAGTTGATGACATTAAATTGATATCTTTTGCAAAATCTACAGGTTACAAATCGTTTGAGGGGTTTGGTTGGACCGTTGTAATCGAACAGGATAGCTCCTCATTTGTTGATGAGTTTGTGGATATGAGAAATTCAATAATTCCTGTGTTCATAGTAGGGATTATTTTTTCAATTGTTTTTGGTTTAGGTGTAACAAGACTGGTAACAAAACCCCTAAAAGAACTTGTATCAACAGCCAAATCTTTCTCAAAAGGAGATTTCACAGTAAGCACTAAAAAACCAAAAGTAGATGAATTACAAGAAATACAAAATTCGTTTAAAACAATGGCTGTATCTTTAGAAAAACTCATAGAAACAGAAAAACAATTAGCTGAAGCCCACGCAAGAATAAAAGATGAGAGATTTAGGGCCATAGGGGAGCTTGCTGCAAATATGGCTCATGATCTAAAGAACCCATTAGGAACAATCAAAACAAGTTCAGATATCATAAATCGAACCTTCATCAATAAGGATCCAGAACTTGTCGAAGTTTTTAAGAGAATGGATCGAGCAATTGATAGAATAACTCATCAGGTGCAAGATGTCTTAAATTTTGTTAAGACTACTCCACTAAATATTTCCAATGTTGAGATTAATTCAGTGTTAGAGTCCTCAATTAAGTCCATAAGCATACCTCCGAACATAACCATAGAAACAGATGCCAGAAAAATAAATGTAGAATGTGACGACCGAAAAATAGAAGTGGTCTTTAGCAATATAATCCTAAATGCAATACAGGCAATCGGAGATAAAATAGGATACATTAAAATTCACATAAAAGAGGTTGATAATTCCTTACACATTGTGTTTGAGGATTCTGGAGATGGAGTACCAGAAAACATACTTACACAGATTTTTGAACCACTGGTTACCACAAAAGAAAAGGGAACTGGGTTAGGACTTTCCAGTTGTAAAAACATCATAGAACAACATAATGGAAGAATCGAAGTAAAAAATAATCCGACAAAGTTTACCGTTATACTCCCCAAAAAATATGTTAATCATTTCTAGGAAAGTTTTATGTTTAGAGAGAACACCTCAAGCCTATGGACAATAAGAAGACAATTCTTTTAATTGACGATGATTCTGATCTTTTGGAAAATACTTCATTTATGATAAAAAGTTCAGGATTTGATGTACTGACCGGTGAAAATGGCTTGGATGCAGTAAAAAAGTACAAAGAATTTGCTCCAAATTTAGTAATAATGGATGTCAAGATGCCCCAGATGGATGGATTTGAAGCATTTTTTAAGATAAAGCAATATGATCCTAACGCAAAAGTAGTGCTTATAACCGCATACTCAATTGACGAGGAAAAACACAACAAGGCACAGAGTATGGGCTTAATTGACACTGTTTCAAAACCATATTCTTTTGATACAATTGAGGATATCGTGAATAGATATGCCTAGATTTGTAATTTTTTGATGGTCTTAAACTTTAGTTCGTAAAAATTGATGGCTTCGTCTACAAACCTATAATACCATACTTTCAAACTACTGTCTTTGAAGATATTTTTCCATTGCCTGGTGTCTATTGAATTGTGTTTGCTCGTATTCTTTAATTTTGAAGGAACAAGTAATGTGGTATAAAACCAATATGAAATCTGATTAGCAAGGTCATTTTCATCAATCTGTTCAAAATTGTTTTGATATTTTATGTTAAGATAAGTCATCAATTCATAAACTGGAAATTTCGTAATATTGGCAATCTGAATATTGTCCATAAATAAACCACCGGCTAGAATTTTTAATCGATATATTTCGTTTCCAATAATATTTTTGAGATACTGCCATTTTCCAAAAACCATTGGTAAAACATTGGAGTATTTTTCTGCCATTTGATCAATCTGTTTGTCAGTCATATCAAGTACATCTAGACAATAAAGTATGCCATGTAGAGAAAGCCGGTATTGATCGGCGGGTCCTTTGAGCATACTTTTTCCATCCTTAACAACCAAACCAATTTCCATTAATCCAGGAAGATGTTTTCCTCTAGAGCTTCGTCCTAACAATAATCTTCGATACTCTTTTTCTTTTGATCGGATATTTGTTGTGTCACGAAGATGTGTTTTAGCCATTCCCCATGTTGTCAGGGTTCCATTCAATGCAAGAATTTCAAGAATTGTCTGGATATTTTCATGATGTTTTGGACCTGATTTTTTTCTAAATGAAATTGTCCCAAATGTTCGTTGTGCCATGGGTCGCGTATACATCTTGTATGCATGTAAATTACCATAAAATGTTCCTTGATCAGATGAAGGCATGCCACAAATGGATTCTATTAGTATAATATCTTTTGTTAATATATTGTGTGAATAAAATGCTTCATGTAAGACACCATAAAATCAATAACCAAAGTAATTGATCAATATCTAGAGAATCCTGAAACAGATGAAATTATCTAAAATTGATGATAAGAATGCAAATATCAAAACCGAAAATATTTGAAAATAGAAAATAAACGATTAGACTTGGGGAATACAAAGTATTTTACTATAAAAATATCCATGAGTTGAGGGATTGCATTGACAATGAAAAACAAGTGCTAATTACTGCTAATCAATGAAGAATTCAAGATGATATGAAAAACGAATGAATGATCAGCCAGAACAGAATTTGCGGAACACCAAAAGAGTCATTGTCATAGACTAAGATTTTACAAGCTGTTCATGATAAATTATTTTAACATAGCCACAGCCTTGACTATGACAAATTTAGGTTTCCAACTAAGGGGATCTTTACTAAGCTGGTGTGCCTTTATGAATAATGGAAATGCCTCTTTGTCACGATGAAGCTCTTGTAATGCATTAGCTTTATTTACCAATGCGCCAATTCTGTCAGGTTCTATTTCTAGTGCTCGATCGAAATATGGAAGAGAATCTTCATAGTGTCCTTGTTCCATCAGAGTCACACCTTTGTTTATTAATGCGGCCATAAGGGTTTCTTGTCGTAATTTATCATCATTTGCTAGTGCTCTGTCAAAATATTTTATAGCCTCATTAGGATCCCCATAAATGGACATAACGATTCCAGCGTTTACTACTGCTCGATAATCAACAGTGCCTCGTTGTTCTGTGAGTTTTATTGCATTATCAAATAGTTGTTTTGCTCCATTGAAATTCCCCTGTCGAGCAAGAATAATGCCTTTGTTAATCATGGCTTGAATATCTTTCGGATCTTTTTCAAGGGCAGCATTGAAGAATTCTAAGGCTATGACATTGTTGGAGTTTTGTAATTCCTCAACACCCTGTTCAATTAACTCCTGTGTAGTATCAGAGGAATCAGGATGTGCAATTACCTGATTTTCATTCAAATTCAAAATACCATTATCAACCAGATATCGAATAGCGTTTAAAAACTCTGTTTCAGATATTTTTCCTTCACCATACCAAAGTGCCGTGTTTTTTATCCAATCCGGCACTGCAGCATATGAGTTTTGTAAAAATAAGCCAGATAAAAATATCAAAAAGATAGTTGTTAGAACTAATGCCCTCAACAGTTTTACTGCCTTTTGCTGGTTATTACATGTTTTGTCAAACATATCCAAATAGTACAATAATTAGGATGGTGGAAGTTAATACCACTGGCAGAATTTTTGTGTTATTACTTTCCCAAGATTGGGAAGAATGTAACTAGAAAAACTAGATAGCGTTTTTGGATAATACTAATTAAATAACGAAAAAAAATTTAAGAGAACATGGTAATTATTACTCCAGAGGAAGTTAAGAAATTAGAGATTGCGTGTAAAAAGATTCTGCAAGAAAAAGAGATAGGACATGTAGGAGTGATCAACCCTCTTGGACGACTGGTAGCTGGAGGATTTAGTAACAACGTAAAACCATTACTGGATGAAGACAAAATCCGTATGGTATACATGCAAATGCAGCTTGATTTTAACATGAGGCAGGAGCTTGATATTGTTCTTGGTCCTATTGACTATATATCATCAAGGAGAACAAAACAGCTGATAATCAGTGTTCCAATAGGAGAAAACTTGGTACTAATTACTGCTGAACCCAATACAGATGACAAAAAAATCATCAGAAAAGCAGAAGAATTATTTGATGACATAACGATTTCAACTCTAAAATAAATAGAATTCTTTCTATTTTAGGTGAATTTATACTACGGATATAACGTAAGGAGCAAAATGGGACTTTCAAAGTCAACACTTGCTGGATTGAGAGTTTTTTCACCTTTATCAATCCAGACAAATGATTTGGATTTTCTAGAAGCAATGAGATTTGAAACAGATGGAATTCGTTTTCAGGAAAATATCGATAAGAAAGTGTTAATTGATTTGTTGTTGAAACGAACTAAAATTGTAAAACCAAAAAAACACCTTCCCTCAAAAACAACAGAGATAAAGATTCTATTTGATGGGTTTTGCGACAGGCTTGATAAAACTTTGATGATTAGAAATGAAGAATATACAATAGAGGATATAAAGTGGGATAAAATTGATGAATTTTGCAATACTCTTAGAAAAATTGAAAGAAGTGATGATCGAAAGGTACGATGGGCATTATACTATTTGTGGTGTCAAGGGAAAACCAGTATTTCACTAAAAGAAACAGAAGAAATGCTACAAGGTTTCCAAATAAAGGATATTTCCAAGATCATAAAGAGAATTCTAAAACATGAAGTGTCATCAGGTCTTGTTGCAGAGATTCAGGGAGATATTCTAAAAATCAATCATGATCGAGAGGACAAGATGGTATGGCATTATCTTGGAGACGAAATTGAAGAATTGACCAGACATTCTCCAGGAGAAATTGAAAAAGAAATACTTGAGATGATAGATGAGGGATCATTTTCTGCGACAGAATTATCAGATCTTCTTACAATTGATGAAGCCACCATATCAAGAACATTGTCAAAATTAAGAAAAAATGAAAAAATTGTGTTATCTAGCTTTGGTAATAAGGGAGCAAGATATTATACAACAAATTGTGATAACTGCCCTTTCGGAACAACAAAAGCAGCATGTAGGAAAGAGGCACTCTCATTCATCATAAAGTACTTTCAGGATTATTTTGGAGTGGATCTTACAGCACCTGACTTTGAAGGAATTGAAGAGAATCAAGCAATTTTAAGGATTAAACGAATCATTCAATATGCAAAAAAAGAGAAAGATACGAAACTCGAGAGGCATGTAAGTGAAGGATTAATGAATTTGTTTGGAACCGTGGTTGACAAGACTCTGAAAACAAGGCAAAAAAAACTGAAACTTTCTGATACAAAATTAAACAATGAGCAATTATCAAAGTTGCCTTTCTTGTTTAGTTTAGGTATGTACAAAGGAGCTCAAATGAGCCATGACATGGTAAGTGTATTAGTCAAAAGTACAGAAAACATAACACAAGCTGAGAAAATGAAAATACATAATGCTATGAGTGAACATACAAAACAATTTCTCAGATTTACAAGTGTCAAAGAAAAATAAAATTCAAAGATAGATAATTTACTTATGTAAGAAGTTCACAAACAATAATCGAAATAGAAATTGTACAACATACGTTAGAATCTCGTGGGAAGTTTCGTTGAAAAATATATCAAATGAGATAACGTGATTAATTTAGCATTCTATTTTTGCAAATGTGTTAATTATATTGTGTTATTTTTCATATAGATTTATGGTAAACTTTGTAATCCAAGGGTGTAGTTCATCTGGAACAATTATCAGCAAACCGCCATTTTTTGAAACGTTGTTACACGTTCCGCTATAGCTTTGCTTGTTTTGTCCATAACATTCTTCTTCAGCATAATAGTCAAAAGATTGTTGATTATTAAAGAAGTCAAAAGATTCATGCTCAGATTTTACAAAATAGACATCAAAACCAATTTGCTGATTATCAGTCTTGATACTATAATCGTATGATGTAACATCCTTCATAGAACAAATTGGAATGAATTGTGCGTATCCAGTTTTGAGTTTTTGTTGTTGAACGTTTACATCATAAATAAGATTATCAACATCAGGATAAATTGAAATGTCTGGATCAGTGCTAAGCTGTGATCCTTGCATGTATTCTATTTCATGTCGTAAGGTATCAACTGCTTTTCGATATAACATTGGTTGCCATTCTTCCTGACAATCACTAAAACTATGCTTTAATTCAACATATGGCTTGTTGCTTAAGTATTGTAGGTGATTGGCATTATATTGAAGATCTTTTGCATTAAAACTGAGATTTTTATTTTCTTGTTTTGTTTTGTGCCATGAGTTTGTTACTTCAAAAAGAATGTTCTTGTTATCGCTGTTCCATTCTGGTTGTAAGTGAACATAAATCGAATATTTGTTTGCTACTTGTTCAGTTGGAGAAGCAAATAATTCATGGCCAAATAACATATTAGCCAAGATTAACAAAAAAGCAGCCACGGGAATTACAATGTAAAAGTATTTCTTCATTTATCCACCCAGAAATACAATATGCCAGTTTTTGATATCAGAGATGTTTCATAGCAACGTGAATCAATAATGATTTTCACAAACCCCCACCTTGTTTTTCACTTAATTCAATCTCATAATCGTTTGGGTCTTTAATGTAGACCGATCTCGATTTTTCAAATTCCACAGGACCACCATATAATATCTCGACTTTCATTTCGTTACACTTTTCAATTATTTCTTCAAAATTTTCAACATTAAATCCGAAATGAGCGATTCCTCCTTCAGGAGACATCGTGGGCACCTCATACATACAAAGTTTGATGGCATCATTGCCAATTATTTGTGATGGTACGCCTAACTTGTTTGGATTTTCCTTCTGTTTTATTTCAAAACCGAATAGATTATTGTAGAATTTTGTACTTTGTCTAAGATTTTTTACTTTCATATTCACATGATCTATAGAAGTGGCATTAAGAAAATCATTCATGAATTCAATAGACTAATTTTCTATTTAATTTTAGTTATACATGCAAAAAATCCATCATAATCTTGTTAAAAATTGAAAACAATCTATCGTAATGGCTTTGTATGCATATAGTAGATTACATATCAAACATAGGTCAACAGAATGCATATACCAAGAGTTTAATCGCTCCAGTAATAACTCCATGTATGGAATTACAATGCGGATGTACAATTGATGAGGTTGGAGGGATCCTTTTGTCCGAATGTAAAGGGCATAAACAGTCAAATTTTAGAAAATAACTAGAATTGTCTTTTTAATCCAGAGATTTGCCAGTAGATGAACAAATCATTAGTAATTTCTTTAATATCAATCACTAATTTTTGATATGTCATATGCTAATATGGATTTTTTAGATGTACTTGAGAAATGGGCACGAGTGATTGGAGTTAATTCGGACCGAGATCCAGAGCAAATCGTGTGAAGTATCTAGTTTTCCCATCAAAAGATAATAGATAAAACCACGCATTACAACAATTGAGCAAAGTTAAAACAAATAGAACATTAATAGAACTCAACAAACGAATTACATCATGTACAAAATGTCCTAGACTAATTAATTACATTCATGATATTGCAGAAAACAAAGTTCGTAGATTTCAAAATGAGACATACTATGGAAGGCCACTTACAGGATTTGGTGACATCAATGCTAGGCTTCTGATTGTCGGTCTTGCACCTGCTGCTCATGGAGGAAATAGAACAGGAAGAATGTTTACAGGTGATTCATCTGGTGATTGGCTTGCAAAAGTAATGAACAAACATGGGTTTTCTTCAATCCCCACAAGCCAAAATAAAGATGATGGAATGATGCTGTATGACGCATTTATTACAGCTGCAATCAGATGTGCTCCACCTCAAAACAAGCCAGCAAGAGAAGAGATTGACAACTGTTTTGGATTTATTCAGGATGAACTGAAAATACTAAGAAATGTAAAGCTAATCTTGTGTCTTGGTAAAATTGCATACGATACAACATGTAGACTACTTGATGTGAAACCAGAAAAATTTGGTCATGACAAGTTGTTTTCATATGGAAGATACAAAGTTTTAACATCATATCACCCCTCAAAACAGAATACACAGACAGGAAGATTATCATGGGAAGACTGGTCGAATGTTTTTGCAAGAGCAAAGAAAACCATTAGAAATACTTAGATTTTTAAAAATTTTCTTATTTCTCATGAAAGATGATATCATTGCGTTTATTGATGTAACATATGCAGAGATAGCCTTAATGCCAATAGAAGATTTGGATAAAAAAATAGCACATAATATTGAAGCATATCTGGATAAAATAGATTGTTTGAGTGAAGATGAAAAGATAAGTATGCGTGAAAAAGTCAAAGATACTAGGAAAATGAAATTTCGTTTTTCACAAGAGATAACACAAGACATTCCAAAGGATAGAATCCAGATTGCATTATCGCAGTTGGCAAAATTATTTCGTGCTCTAAATAACGATATAAAAAAAGATGAAAAATAAAGCAAAAACTAGAGAAAATGGAAATTAAGAATTTAAGCTTATTTTTTGTTGGAATTATTATAATAATTCTAGGTACATTGATTGTAATGTTTGACTATCCACAAATTCAATATTTGGAAAACGTGATGACAGAATCACATTTAATGTTGGAAGGAACTGACAGAGATCTATATCAAAGACTCAAAATTGAATTTATGGTAGGGGAGGGGTTTTGTTAGTAGGCATAACATTGTTATGCATAGGAACATTCAGGAAATCAAAATTCTAAATTAAGATTTACTTTACGAATTTAATTTTTAGATATAACTTGCACGTAGAAATTATCAGTATGATCTAAATATAAATTCGCCAAACCACGATTAGTTGGAGCTGTCACCAAGCAACTAATCGTTGTTGGTCTTAAGTTTCAATCTTATTGTTAGTTGCATTTGTTATATAGGAAATTTTCAAAAAGTTACAATCACTAAATTTATGATCAGTTCATTAAAAATTGTGATTGGATAACCAAAAGCATCATAGATACAAACTATAGAATATGGAAATATTTCTATGCCAGATAATATTAATGATCAAGTACTAACAAGCATATGAAAAGTATTCTGATAATTTCTTTGTTTATTATAGTGCCCGCATCTTATGCACAAGAATATCCAGAATATGGAGTGAGAGTAGAAACTGTTGCTGATAATCTATCTGTGCCTTGGAGTATCGACTTTGCGCCTGATGGAAGAGCATTTTTTACAGAAAGAGGTGGAACTGTTTGGGTAATTCAAAACCAATCAAAACCTCAACCAATAACGTCATTTGATGTCTCAGATGGAGAAGGAGGATTACTTGGAATAACGTTAGATCCTCAATTTGAACAAAATCATTTTGTCTATCTCTATTTTACGTATAATGATTTTTTCGAGACAAAAAATAAAGTTGTAAGATATCTAGAGTCAGAAAATACACTAATCGAAGATATGGTTCTACTAGAACCATTTATCGGTGCTTCATATCATGATGGAGGAAGGATAAGATTTGGCCCAGACGGTAAACTCTACATTACAACGGGGGATGCAGGATTTCCTGCCATGTCGCAAAACAAAGATAGCGTGGTTGGAAAGATTCTAAGAATCAATTCAGATGGGACAATTCCAGAAGATAATCCATTCAGAACACAGGTGTATTCATTCGGACATAGGAATCCACAGGGAATTGATTGGGACAAGAATGGAATGATGTTTTCCACAGAACATGGACCCTCAGGATGGAGAGGAATCGCACATGACGAGATCAACAAAATCATCTCAGGTGGTAACTATGGATGGCCTGAGATCATAGGTGACGAGATAGGTAAAGACATGATTAAACCGATATTGCACTCAGGACAGGAGACTTGGGCTCCATCAGGTTCTACATTTTACTACGGAGAAAAAATTCCGCAATGGACTGGAAAGTTTTTTGTCGCTACGCTGCGAGGAGAACACCTACACATGATATCATTTGATGAAGGTAAAATTTCTTCTCATGAGAAATTGTTTGAGGGGGAATTTGGAAGATTGCGAGATGTAGTTGAAAGTCCTGAAGGGGATATTTACTTGCTTACAAGCAACAAAGACGGTAGAGGCAATCCATTCCCAAATGACGATAAAATTCTAAAAATAACACCTATGAATACAATTAATAATTTTGAAGAATGTATAGATGTAGGAACCGTGATTGAGTCACATCCAAGACAATGTACAACACAAGATGGATTGCGTTTTATTGAGGGAATTTCACAGGTTCCATCTTGGATAAAACAAATTGCAAAATGGTGGTCATCAGAAGAAATTTCAGATGGAGAATTTTCATCAGGTTTTGAATATCTAATTAATAACAACATTATTCGTGTTCCACCATATGTTGTAGCAGAAAAAGAACCAGAATCGGAGATTCCATTATGGTTGCGTAAAAATGTGGACAAGTGGGTTCAAGGATTGACTTCAGATGAAGAATTTTTAAAAAATATAAAATGGATGATTGAAAATGACTTTATCAAAACTTAATGTTAGTTTTTATACATACTATTTTCCGAGGGAGGGATGTGTACAAATACAAATTCTTTTTTTCTCCTCAAACGAAACATGAAATAAAAGACGTAAAATTTGGATATAAAGTTCGAGTAGAAATTATCTATTATCAGTTGACAGTTTTTTCCTTCTGCTAGAAATTACAACTTCAATAATCAGCCAGCCAATAATCACGGATAGTACCGTAATTGCAGACCACAGGAAATCAGATGAAGGATCGCCTGTTTGTGCTGGAAGATGTTCCGCATCATCAATCATTAGGGATTTGGACATTGCACCACGCATGGCAGATTCTTCTGGAAGCGGAGTCACGTCTGCCGGAATTGATTGGATGAATTCGGGGTTAGATGAAGGCCCAGATTGAAGCATCTGAGAGGAAAACCATGCTGCAATTGAGGCTCCACCAAGAGTGGCAAGTCTATGAATACGACTAAATGAATTAAATAGAGATTTACTTTTTTTTGCTGGTTGTTCCATGGCAGAAGGTAGTATGACTATAGCAACTTTATCTACAGTGTAAAATTTCACATCATGTGATTTGGTATTTTTTCCAACGTTATCTATTTTCACAACTCCAGCAGTTTGCATTTTTTTTAAATGATGAATGACTAAAGGCAATGACAAGTCAGTCTTTTGAGATATTTGGTTGGCTGACAATGAATTATTGAATAGTAATTTCAGGATTTGCCTACTAGAGTCTGATGAAAGAATTTCTCCAATAATTTTTAATTTTTCATCCTCAGTAGACAGAATATCAATTTTGTCAGAAACATTGGCTTCATCGGAGCTCATTAAAATGATTTAGGAATAATTTGTATTATTAAGACTTCTACTTTTTGAATATCTAGGATCTACTTTTTATTTAAGAAATGAGTACTAATAGATGAAAGCTGGCACGATATCCTATGTCATAATGTTGGCGATTGTTTACCGGTCTGAGCATACTTGCAGGGCTGTGTAAAGATTGAACCGCAAAAGTCGGCTTTCAGAACTTATCAATCAGACGCACATCTATGATCTAGATCTTGTCCTAAGAATCGCACTGCAACAAGGACACCGGATAGAGTCAACATCCATGAATAATCCACAAAAGGTACACCTTTTCTGGCCAATTTCATATCGAAGACTATTCCGAACAGATTTGCCTTCAAATTTATAACAAAGGCCTTTACAGGTTCTTGCCATTATACTATCTCCCTAGTTAGGACATTATGACAACATGGACATCGGTGGTATTTTGAAATGATGTGTTCATCACAAACCGAGCACCATTTTTTGTAAATTGATGAATTCTTTTTTCTAAATGACGCGTTTGCTTGATAATATCTACAAATACTAGAACAAAAATTTGTGCTCATAGTACACCTCTCAACACCTGTTTAGCTCGTTGAAAGTTAGAATTACACTTTTTGCAGTAAATACAATTGTTATCAATTTTCACACTAACGCTACCACACTTTATGCAAATCTTGACTGAATGATTCACTGTTTCATATTTTGCATGTTTCTTATTCATAGCACTCATAGTATTATTAGGAATTATTCCTATTAAAGTGTTATTATTTAATAGGAATTATTCCTAATAAGAATAAGTATTAAATACAGAATTCATCAAGATAAATTGTGCATACAGAGCAGATTGTTACAATACTCCGGAATGAAGGACACAGAGTAACACCTCAACGAATTGCAATAATAGATTATCTTATACATACTGAGGATCATCCAAGTGCAGAAAATGTTCATGCAATAGTAAAAAAGAGATATCCAATGGTAAGTCTATCAACAGTATACAAAACACTGGACCTGTTAAGACAAAAGAAGCTTGTAAATGAGATTGAAGTTGAGGGAGAAGCTAGATTTGATGCACATGTAGACGATCATATCAATTTAGTGTGTCTTAGCTGCGGAAAAATTGAAGATATTGATGAAAATCTGCTAAAGAATATTCAATCCAAGGTTGCAAAAAGATCAGAATATGTGATAATAAAAGCAAGCTTTGAGTTGCACGGATATTGCAACAAGTGCAAATCAAAATATCAATGAGTGAATTAAAAAAACTTCGAAACTTCTTTAAGATGGTTAAAAAACAAGAAAAAACATGTTATCATATATGCTTCTAAATTGTAGTCCAGGTTCAGAATCAGAAGTAATATCAGAGATAAGTGAACTTCCTGGAGTGATAGAGGTAAATGGAGTTTTGGGCAAATATGATGTCTTTGTCAAAATTTCTGCTGACAATCCAGAAACTATGGAATTAACAGTTGCACAAATAAGAAAGATAAGGATGCTCAGTAGTCATACTCTTCCTGTAGTATATGGACAAGGTGGAACAATCGATAAAGAGATCAACTAATAGAAATTTGATTAAAAAATAGGGTTAATCCATAACCCTAAGCTGTTTTTCCGTATCTCGGATAAAGTCCTCATATTTCATAATCTGAGTTGTTAGCTTAAATGCCGTCATTTGATCCTCATTTCTTTTGGAGCCCAAAAGAGGTTTTCTTTGTGTCATTAGTATTTGCTGCTCTTCTGTTGCTCTGAGAATATCATTCCTGAGATCTTCTCTTGTAGCCATAAATGTATTAAGCGGATTTTGAACTTAAGATTTTCTTTGATATAAAAAGGACTAGAACTAAGTAAAATACATCATTTTGGAACAAACTAATAAAATATTTGACATTTTTGATAGAACTTATTTCAGGTAGAAATTATTCGAGGCTTTGTTATAAAAACACTTGATGATAACTACTGGTAACTAACCACATGCAAGTCATCAAATCCTGAAAAGCAAACTAGATAAATTACCATTTTTAGAATGTCAATGGTTACTAATAATGAGATCATCTGAGGTAAAAGAAACTAAATTAATGGTCATAAATTTTTACAAATCCAATTGAGTTACAATTTTCTAGATCATGCCACAGATGCTATAATTGAGGTAAGAGCTAAAGACATCAGAGAAGCATTTGTGATTGCGGCTAATGCAGTGATAAATTTAACAATTGAGCAAGACAAAGTAGAAGAACGAAACTATAAAGAATTTACAGCTAAAGGAAAGGATCTAAGATATTTGCTTTTTAATTGGCTTGAAGAGATAAACTTTGTTCTTATTACAGAAGGATTTGCAATAAGGAGAATAGAGACAGAGTGGGTAAAAGACAACGAATATACGATTAAAGCAAAAGCTTTTGGAGAAGAATTAAACTTTGCAAAACACGGATTCAAGGTAGAGATAAAGGCACCCACCTTCTACGATATGGAAATCAAGGATGTGGATGGGGCTTACCTAAGATTTTTACTTGATTTATAGAGAAAAGGTGAATATTTCTTTGCAAAAAACAAGAAGAAGTTATACGCATTTTTTAAAAATAAATTCTTAGTCAATATTGATATGCGCTCAAAATTAGCCGTGTTTGCAGTTTTTTTTATGTTTGTTCTCATGACCATGCCAGCATATGCAAATATTACTTCACTCTCCCTAGAAAAGGGATTCTATACAATAGATGAGAATTTTAAGTTTATTGGCACACAAGAAGGGAAAAATACAGTTTTTGTCGTGATTCGTGATTCATTTGGAGACTTTAAAGGAATGCTTTCTGATCCGTCCCCTGATCAAGGAGTATTTGAAGTAATTCCAAGGCCAGTAGGTAATTTCTTTGAAAAGAAAGGCATCTACAATGCAACTGCCTTTATAGATAAGCAAAAGGAAGAGGAAGGATTTACGGTAAAATTGGAATTTGATGGGAAGAAAGTGTTTGTGGTTCCAGATTTTGTTTTAACTTTGAAATCAATCTCAGATAAGACAGTTGAAGAAAAAAAGACTTTGTCGTTTACTGCTACTCTAACTGAGTCGGTATCAGGAGCCATGTTTAGCCTAGAGAAAAACCCTCCAAATGGCGCGGTTATAGATCCAGATACGGGTCACTTTACATTTACTCCAACCGCATCTCAAGCTCCTGGTGTTTATCAATTTGATATAGTTGTAACAAAAGGAGCACAGACAGACAGGGAGACAATTAAAGTCACAGTAACAAAAAAGATAGAACAACCGGAACCACAACCGGAACCACAACCGGAACCACAACCGGAACCACAACCGGAACCA
>JAGQHF010000156.1 GCA_020431985.1 Nitrosarchaeum sp.
ACAAGGGATGATCATGGTGAAATTTCAAACCAAAACTATGATGCCTACTCTAGGGCACAAGAAGTAAGAGCACTTGCAGGAATTGTAGGCAAAGCTGGATTAACTGAAATCGACCTCAAGTATATGGATGTGGGCGATGTTTTTGAGAAAGAATTCTTAACACAAGCAACTGATGAAAATAGAACAATTGATGAGACACTGAGTATCCTATGGAAGGTCGTATCCCAACTACCAAAGAACGAATTGACTAAGGTCAAAGATAAATTCGTAGAAAAATATTATCAGGAAAAGTAGCAATGTCTTTTGGACAGAATGTCGCTGCAACAAAAATTGAACTGCTAAAATACAAAAGATCCAGCCAAGTTGCATCCATGGTCCAAAAAATTCTCGATGACAAGCGTAAGGTTCTACTAAAAAACATTGAAGAAATGATTGAAGAGGCTTCAAAAGCGCGAGGCGGCATATGGGATCCCTTACAGGATATATACAAATCAGTAAATGAGGCCTATCTGGCGCTTGGAACCGCCACTGTCGATTCTGTCGCTGAATCTACCCCCCCTGTAATGGAAGTGGACGTCCATATTCGAAGGGTAGTTGATGTAAAAATTCCTGCGTTATCTGTGACTGAAAAGGACACAAAATCTATGCCATATGGATTTGCAGACACAAACTCATCCATTGACAGGGGAGCTAAACAAATCAAAGAATTGCTTCCTAAAATTTGCAAAGCAGCAGAGTATGAGAATTCTATATTTAGTTTGGCAAAGGCACTAGAAAAAACACAAAAACTTCTAAATGCACTTGAAAACGTAATTATTCCACAATATCAGCAACGAATCAGATTTATTCTTGCAACCTTAGAAGAAAGGGAGCGAGAGGAATTCGCAAAGTTAAAAAAAGTAAAGGCTAAGATGGAGAGTAGAAAATAATGGCAAAAGAAGAAATTAAAAAACTAATTGAAGATTCAAAAAAGGAACTCAGTCAAGACTATGACGACTTTGTAAACTCAATAAAAGATGATCTATCTTCATTCAAAAAGAAAACACTAGATCAAATTTGATCCAGAATATCAACATGATTTAAATATGGACCCAAAGGAGCCAACAACATAAATGAAAACCATCGTCTTGTTACTTTTGGCAGCAGCAGCAATTTCGTTTGCAGGTTCTACTGGAATTGCTTTTGCAGCAGAAGACTCTGCAGCTAATGCTGACTCTATGAAACTCCTTGGTGCTGGTTTGGCTTTTGGTATAGCGGCAGGTGGAGCAGGAATAGGTCTTGGTCAAGTGGGTGCAGCAGGTCTTGCAGTCATTAGTGAGAACCCAGCTTTGCAGTCTAAGGTATTCATCTTCGTAGGTATGGTTGAGTCAATCGCAATCTACGGTATAGTCATGATGTTTATCATCCTAGGACAGTAGTCCTACAATAATTTTTTCAAATTTTTTAATTTAATTATATTTTAGTTTGTTGACGTCCAAAACTCTGGCACAATATCTGCATTTTAACACACTCCCTTCCTTGTCAATCACATCCATTACAGATTCAATATGTTCAGTACTGTTTGTAATACAATCAGGATTGGAACATCTAAAAATTCTATCAATTTCGTTCGGAAGCGCAACTCGTCTTTTTTCAACCAGTTTGTAGTCTTTGATTATGTTAATTGTTGCTTTTGGAGCAATCACGGCTAACTTGTTTGTGTCATCATCTTTCAAGAATTTATTTTCAACTTTTATGATGTCCTTTTTCTTAAATTTTCCACTGGGAACATTTAATGCAATTGTGATTAGACTGCCATCCTTTCCATCAATTCTAAGCGCATTTAGGACCTGAAGGCCTTTACCCTCATCTATATGATCAATTACCGTGCCCTCTTTTATTCTTCGAACTAAGAGTTCAGATTGTTCCATCAGAATACTTTGTATAGTCACCCGTATATAATATTGAAAGATGAACAAGTTCTATCAAAAAGACATCATCTCAATTAAGGACTTTGATAAAGAACAATTAGAGGAGATTTTTTCTTTTACCGATAAAATTATGAGGATGGATTCTACAGAGAGAAGAGAGATCTCAAAGGGCAAAACTCTTGCATACTTATTTTATGAGCCAAGCACTAGAACTCGTCTAAGCTTTGACTCTGCAATTGCCTCAATAGGAGGAAACTCTCTGGGAATATCTGACATTTCATCTTCTTCAACTCAAAAAGGAGAGAGTTTGGCAGATACTGTAAAAATCATGTCAATATACTCTGATGTTCTTGTACTCAGACATCCACTAGATGGGTCAAGCAGATTTGCAGCCGAGGTATCCTCAAAACCAGTGATTAATGCTGGTAGTGGTACAGAGGAACACCCAACTCAGGCAATTCAAGATCTATTTACCATAAAAAAAGAGAAGAAAATGATTGATGGCCTAAAGATTGGCATTGTAGGTGACCTAAAGTACGGTAGAACTGTATACTCACTTCTTCATGGACTTGGCAATTATGATGTTGATGTTCACCTGATTTCTCCCGAATCATTGCGTATTAGAACAGATTCCACATATGAAATCAAAAAGAGATTGTCCTTTTCTGAATCAACTGACATTGAGGAACATATTGATGAACTTGATGTCTTGTATGTTACTAGAATTCAAAAAGAAAGATTTCCTGATGAAGAAGAATATCTAAAGGTAAAGGGTAGCTATATTGTTGGAATGGATTTGCTTAAAAAAATGAAAGATGATGCAATTGTCTTACATCCTCTTCCAAGACTCGATGAAATCTCTACTGATATTGATAGTACAAAAAATGCAAAGTATTTCGATCAGGCAGAATATGGGAAATATACAAGAGCGGCATTATTAGGACTGACATTAAATCAAGATGGCTTTTAATTCAATACGTATTCCATATATCTGGAAACGTTTCACTTGTTTTAATTGACTTCCAAAATATTACCTATATTTCCATTGGACTTGGTTCTTTTTCCAAGACAAGAGCTTCCCCTTCGAATATTTGAGCCTAGATACAAGCAATTGGTAGATGATTGCATGTTGGGTGATGGCCTGTTTGGGGTATGTTTGATTGATCAGAATAATTTAGTTAATGGATGGAATGCACCTAAACTAATTGGCACTGTTGCAAAAATTACGAAATGTGAAGATCTTGATATGGATGGATTACAATTACATATAGAAACTATTGGAAGAAACAAATTCAAAATAAAGAAAATCCTGCCACCCTCTTTACATAAACCAGAAAATTATGATCCATACACCGTTGAAGGACATGGTGATATTTCTAAACTACATGAGAAAATTGGAACAAATGAGAAAATGTACATTCAAGCAGAAGTCAAACTAGTTCCGGAAATTGATGATAGTATTTCACTAGAGAAATGGCATGAACTTGTCTCATTGTGGAAAAATAAGATTATTGCCCAGGCCTTGCCACAAGTGGTGGAATCGCATGCACTAGATCATGTTTTAGAAAAATATTACTTGACAACAGACATTCCCACCATAGATTATGTTTATTCTCTTTCAGCACTAGGTGCTAAAGATCCGAATGATCTCCAACCCATCTTAGAAGCTGACACTTTGGATATTCTTTTGAAAAGAGTCGAAGAATTAATGACAATAAATAGATCTAATTGATTAGAATGATGATAATGCACAAAATACAAAATGGCCTGATTGCAATATTGGTTTTTTTACTTGTCCCTGCAACAAGTGCCTATGGACACGGTCTTGGCATTGATACAATCCCATCCGTGGATGTTGCAGGAAAATCTGTTTCTATTTCAGTAGAGATTCCTATGTATTATGATATGTCTGCGGAGCAACAAATTACTATTACTGCAACTGATATCGAAACAAAACAAAATGTAAAGAATGTCACTTTCTTAATTGGATTGTTTCATCAAAATGAGATGATTTTAAGAAATTATTTTTTCTCCGATGATGGTATATTGTTAATCAAGGTCAAACCCACTCAGGAAGGCAAAATAGAGATTCATGGACAACAGGATTCCCTTTTGGGTGCATGGCATGGAACAAGCTCAGCCCCAATCGAAATAACTGGACCTGTTTTTAGTTCGGGTGGACTCTATAATTTTGAGATTGAAGTGAGAACCATAGATGAACCAACAAACATCATCACTGATTCAGGAACACACCGTGCCGATCTAACAATTGTTGAAACCAACGAATATGTGAAAAATGATGCAAATGGGAATGAAGTGAAGTTCAGGTTAAAATCCTATTTTGACACCATTTCAAATTTCAAATATGATCCATTGAATAAACAAGTCACATTTGATATGCCGTTTGATTGGAGTGAGAAACAAATGTCTCATATACCCGTAGTGCATGAAGAAGTTCACTTTCCAAAGGATTTCTCAGAATTTTTGTATCCCAGCTATGTTGGCAAAGTTAATGACATTGAATTGTTTAAGGCCTCTGTCACAATTGATGACTATACCGAAGAAGATGAACGGATAGTTCATTTTGTTTTATTGCAGGATCATCTAAGATTCTTAAAGAACCAAATGAAAAAACTGGATGAACCTTTACCTGACAAAATGACATTTACATTGTCTGCTAGCGAAAGCATTGAATTTCCATTATCTGCATACACAAAGAGCGAGGACTTCAAAGTCGATCTATCATGGGATCCTGTTGATATTCAACCGGGACAAAAAACAAATTTTATTTTTACCATCAGGGATGGAACTACAGGTGACCCAATGAGAAATTCTGATTATACATTTGTAATTATTCAAAATGGAAATGAACTTTATCGGACAACAGGCGTAGCTCAAGTTGGCGGAGATTTTGAGCAATTCCAGTTTGGTGAGGACCAAACTGGCCCAACTATAATTCGATTCGAAAATATAAGAAACACTGGTCAAGAAACAGAATTTGGAATTGCCATTGCACCAGAATTTGGAACTGTAGTGTTATTGATACTTACATCATCAATAGTTGGTATAATTTTTCTCACAAAAAGCCATTCGCTTGGACTAAAAACTGTATCTTCAAATAGCCACTAACTTTACAGTGTCCATGTTTTTATTTACCTGAAAATCTCTTGTCATTGTAGATACTTTTTCAGCATCACCATTAATAACAAACAACTCCATGCATTTTTCTCTGTCAATTTTACTGTGTAGGTGAGTTGTTATCAAATCCTCAAAATTGTGGGTAATCCCAGAAACTATATGATCAAATTCATCATTGTGAACAACCAGTAAAATAGCATGAATGTTTCCAGACAAATCTGACTTTTGCTTCTCATCGGAAACAAAAGCCCTAATTCCTGCCCTGATGGCCTCTGATCTGCCTGAAAAACCCATACTTGACTGTAGTTTATCAAGCTCGGTAAGAATTTCATTATTCAGTGAAATTGAGACTATTGGCATAAGCCTAATGTTATTAATTATCTTATAAGTTTAGCAATGAAAATTATTAAGAATTTATAGATTTATTAATAATTCTTATCAAAACTGAATGTGTACAATCAAGTAAAACTAGCAGTAATTGCAATCGCTGTTGTAATTCCACTAGCTGCATTCAGTGTATATGCTAGTGATTCTGACGCAGAACAGAAAACACCCGATTCCACATTTACTGTTATGACCTCTTTTTTCCCTCTACAAGAATTCGCAGAAAAGATTGGAAAAGGCAAAGTAGATTCTTATCTGCTAGTCCCTAAGGGAATTGAACCTCATGATTGGGAACCAACCATTCAGGATGTTCAACGTATACAAAACTCAGACCTAATAGTAATAAATGGAATTGGATTTGAAAGTTGGATTGACAAACTAGATCAAATGAATTTTCACGGAATGATTGTGGACACAAGTGACAACATAATTGGAAAAGACAAAGTTATCCTAGATGAACATGTACAGGATCCTCACATCTGGTTAAATCCAATATATGCAAAAATTCAGGTTCAAAATATTGCAAATGCATTTTCAAACTTTGATCCTAAGAATGAAAAGTTCTATCAACAAAATGCAAATGATTACATGGTTGAACTTGATA
>JAGQHF010000157.1 GCA_020431985.1 Nitrosarchaeum sp.
GTACGGAGCTATTATTTGGACAATATGGACATGGCACAAAAGTTCTTTGATGAATACGTCAAGATTAGAATTGACGCGATAAAGTCATTTGACAGGTATGTTCATACCATGATGGAGGCATATGCCAAGATGCTGTCACAGTTTAACAAACCAGTAAAGACTTGACTGGCTTTCAGACTCCTTGTTTTTTGGTTGTATAGTTTAGTTCTTTTTCAGGCATCGTTTAATTCGGAGTTGCAGGTTCTTGTCATCAATTAATGGGATGATGTGTTTTTCAGACAATCTGTCTTTTGGGATTGTACTTGCTATGGCCAAAGCCGTATCATACAAGATCTTCAGGGTTATCTTTTGTATCTTCAAGTCCAATATTGCCCTCATAAGATAGGGAAAGACCAGTGCATTGTTTACCTTGTTTTCGTACCTAAAGCTCCCAGTGGCTACTATTTTTGCACCTGTTTTTCGTGCAATTGTGGGGTTTATTTCCGGCTCGGGGTTGGTGAGCGCAAATACGATTGGTTTTTCATTCATTTCTTTTACCATCTTTGGCTTTAGCAGGTCTTTGATTCCAGAGACTCCGATAAAGACATCCGCATTTTTTATCACGTCAGATAGTTGGCCTCTTTCTTTCTGGTTTGTAAATTTGGCCAGTTCCTTCTTGTACTTGTCCATGTTGGTTTTTCTGTTCCTGTGTATTGCGCCCTTTGAGTCAAGTATGATGATGTTTTTGCATCCTGCAAAATTCAATAGCTTTGCGATGCAATATCCCGCAGAGCCGGCACCAGCTACGACTATCTTGATTTCGGATATTTTTTTGGCCACAATCTTCAAGGAGTTTAGGAGGGCAGCCAAGACCACTACTGCCGTTCCGTGCCTGTCATCATGAAATACTGGTATGGACAGTCTCTTTACGAGCTCATTTGATATGTCCAGTACTTTTGGCGACTCTATATCCTCAAGATTGATTGCGCCAAAGACAGGCTCTATTGCCATTATGGTTTTTATGATTTCTTTTTTGTCAGTTGTGCCAAGACATATCGGGTATGCGTCGATGTTTCCGTATTTTTTGTACAGGACTGACTTTCCCTCCATTACAGGCAGCGCGGCATCTGGGCCGATGTTTCCAAGTCCCAGTATCCTGGTGCCATCTGTAACTATCGCAACGTTGTTGCCCTTTGATGTCAGGTCATATTTTGATTCTGGATTGATGTAAATCTCCTCACACACTGATGCCACCCCTGGCGTGTAGATTAGCTGCAGATTCTGATTGGTAATCTTGGGAATTTTGCTTTCGATTTGGATCTTGCCCTTTAGTTTCCTGTGAAATGAAATTGACTTTTTCGACATTACATTTTTTTACAAATTCACACTAATGAACATTATACCCGTTTATCCAAGATGTATCATTTTGGACCTGTATTAAGAAGAGAAAAAAAGCAAAAAATCAGATTTTATAATTACTGAAAACCATCATACTAGATTGGGGGGAAAATGTTGTTAAATTATTGATAGAGAAAATCAATTCAAACTTTATCCTACAACTCAATCTCAATGATATGATGTTACTGCAAAAAACGACCCATCGTTCCAAAATGATATGTTTTCTTCAGTAAACTCTAGTCCTTGCATCCTTAATGCATCTAGGATTTCTTATATGCTAAATTCATAATTTTGTATCCATTGGATCTGTCACCACAATACGAATAGTTTCTGGTCTTAAGATCCAAACCAATGTATGAATTTAGCGTGTATGTAGATAACAAAAAAGGGATTATGCCTCTTTTATGAGGGATTTTATCTTTTTTTCTAGGTCTGGTGTGATGGTGTCATGTCCGTGTAGCTTTGCGTGTTCGGCAATCTTTTTCATCAAGTCTGTCTCGGTGTTTTCGGTTGCACTCCATGAACACTCTGAATGGACATGTGAACAGCTAAATGTCTTTGCCATGTTGTCTTTATCTTACCATGTTATTTATTTAATAGGATGACAAAAAACATACTCACAAATTTTCATACAGGCGAACATTCAGCCTGCACATACCAGTTGATCGTAAGAATGGGCATGACTCAAGATACTTTTGAGGGCATTTGGTGGATTTGAGGTGTATTTTTATTAAAAAAATGGTTATGGGCAACCAAGTATATCAAATCATATCAATATTGTCACAGTTTAGATCTTGTCCCGCCTATGTAAAGTCAATTAAAAACATGTTTTCTATGATTATCTTTTTTTACAAAACATGATTAACAGTTATTGTGAATTATCATGTCTAAATTTTTCATTGAACCTGATGTAAGAATAGGATCAGTTCATCTCAAAGTGTCCAACCTTGAAAAATCATTGCAATTCTACGAATCGTTTATGGGATTCAAGATAGTCAAAAGAGATGCAACGGCTGTATTTCTCTCACCTGATGGAAAATATCCCTATCTTGTTACATTGTCTCAGGCAACATTACAGGATAATTTTACAAAGAGGGCTGGGTTGTACCATTTTGCCATATTGCTACCAGAAAGAAAACACCTTGCAGTGTTTCTATCGCATCTTCTAAAACACAAAGACAAAGTAAAGATTGACGGATTTTCAGACCATCTTGTATCAGAAGCACTTTACATACGTGACCCTGACAATATAGGAATCGAGATCTATCGAGACAGGAATCCATCCGAATGGAAGTGGAACGACAACAGTGTACAGATGACCACTATTCCGCTTGACACAGACAATCTGTTAAGAGAATCTGATGGTACCTGGAAACACTTTCCTGACAGAACCACAGTAGGCCATGTGCACTTGCATGTCTCAAATCTTGAAAATGCAAAAAGATTCTACTCTGATATTTTGGGAATGGCTAACACTGCAAACATACAAGGTGCATCTTTTTTTGCTGCAGGAAAGTACCATCACCATATTGCCACAAACACATGGCTAGGTGA
>JAGQHF010000158.1 GCA_020431985.1 Nitrosarchaeum sp.
CATTATAGAATTTTTCTCAATAAAGAAGAAAAATACAAGGTAACATTTACTCGCGGAACTGAACTCAAATAATCCGCTAGTCCAAAAAAATTGAAAAACTTAACACAAACCATATGTAAAGAGGAATATGAGTGAAGATACTCACAATGGCAATCAATCAAAAACAAAAAAATTGGATAAAGAATCATCAAAAAAAGAACTTGATAAATCATGGAAGGAGTATAATACTGCTCTGAAATTGTGGAAAGAATCCCTTTCAAATTGGCAAAATGCCACAAATGAAATTTTGAATAGCTACAATAATGCTTGCAAAAAAGCCCTAGAATCAGATTCTGAGTTTTTGAAGAAAATCAGTGCAAGCTGGGAAGATACATGGAATGAGATTGGTCCTGAATATGTTAAACAGCAAACAAAAATGTTTGAGAATATTTTCAAGCAAACCAATGTTATAGCAATGAAAAAATTTAACGAGCAGTGGGAGAAATTTCTTAAGACATCGGGTGAAGATTCGATTAAGGCATATCAGGATGCAATTAAAAGATTCAACTCAGCTTGGACAACGAAGTAAAAGTTATTGATTTCTCTTTTTTAATAAAACAAAACTAGAGATTATAAGAAGGGTTTGAAACACATAACCTCCTAGGAATAAAACTATAGCATTCTCAACAGGTGTGAGGGAAAACATAATATCAATATGTTGAGCAGAAATTGTATTGCCAATTATTATAACGATACCAATTACAATATTAGGTATCAAGATGTAACGAATTTTTTTTAATGATAAAATAGTTAAAGTGATGAAAGTTAGTTCCAAACCAATAGCTTGAGTAAAGAATTTTGGATCACCCATTGGAATTCCAATCATACCAGTTATACTGATTGCAGTCAGAACTAATGTGATAAATTGTTTTGATTTCAAATTACTCATAGTTTGTTTAGGAGAGTAACAAACTTTACTTGGTTTTTCAAGGGTTGGAAATAGAATTCAATAATCGTAGTTTGTTTTCGATTTCATCGAGTTTTTTATTTTGATTGCGTAAAATGCATACGATGTCATGTTCGTTTTCAATAGTAGTGACTTTTTCTGGTGTTGACTCTAGTTCATGAAGCTGTTTCTCTAACTGTTCTAGTCTGGCCAGCTGTTCGGGTGTAGCTTCTTCCTCTACAGGTTCAGGCGCAAGATCCAATTCTTGAGGGAGCTCTATGCCAGTGTCTTGTGGCAGGGATCCTCTTGGACTTGGCAATGGTTTTTCTGGTGTTGACTCTAGTTCATGAAGCTGTTTCTCTAACTGTTCTAGTCTGGCCAGCTGTTCGGGTGTAGCTTCTTCCTCTACAGGTTCAG
>JAGQHF010000159.1 GCA_020431985.1 Nitrosarchaeum sp.
AGAAAAATGTAGCATTAGTGAATGATGTGGTATCTTTGAGAATAATAAGCCACCTAAATGGCACTATTCATGCAGCAATTAATGAACAACAA
This sequence comes from Nitrosarchaeum sp., assembly GCA_020431985.1. Classification (GTDB taxonomy): domain Archaea; phylum Thermoproteota; class Nitrososphaeria; order Nitrososphaerales; family Nitrosopumilaceae; genus HKST03. The sequence goes on from JAGQHF010000159.1 coordinate 93, forward strand.
TTAGGAGTTTTGTTTACAAAATGTAGAAAATGCGGAAGTAAAGTAGTTCAAATGCGAGATGCGATAAAATGTACGGAATGTTCATGGATTGATGAAAGGAAGCTTTCTTCAAATTTTGGCACTAATGATTTTGTTAAATTGAGAGAGTGAAAATGAAGAGTGTTTCGTTCCAAGGTGAACGAGGTGCATACAGCGAAGTTGCATCAAGGAATTTTTTTAATGAGAAAATAAAAACAGTGCCTTGCGTGACTTTTTCAGACGCATTAGATAGTACGGTGAGGGATGATACAGAATTTACCGTTTTACCTGTAGAGAACTCAATTGAAGGAAGTGTGGGAGAAAGCTATGACTTATTGTATCTGACACCACTTAATGTAATTGGTGAGCATTATCTTAGAATTGAACACTGCCTCATTGGGAATGGTAAATTGGAAGATGTAGATACTGTTTATTCTCATCCTCAGGCTCTGGGTCAGTGTAGAGACTTTCTCGAACTACGTAAGATAAAGACGGTACCAACATATGATACTGCAGGCAGTGTAAAAATTATCAAAGATATAGGTACGAAAGAAGTGGCATGCATAGCAAGCAAGATGGCATCAGAAATTTACAACATGCCAATCATAGCAGAAGAAATTGCAAACAATCCAAACAACTATACACGATTTTTAGTGTTATCAAAAAACAAAGTTAAGGAAACAGGAAGAGACAAGACTTCAATAATTTTTTCAATAAAACATGAACCTGGCTCTCTATATAAAATTATTAAAAACTTTTATGATCATAATGTGAACCTTACAAAAATTGAATCGCGTCCAAATAAGAAAAATACATGGGAATATAATTTCTATGTAGATTTTGAGGGCCATGAGGAAGACTCCAAGGTTTCAACTATGATTGAACATATCAAGAAAGAGACGCTGTTCATTAAGATTCTTGGTTCCTATCCAGCAGCAAAACTAGGTTAGAACCCCTTTGGTTTTCTCAGAGTGAAGCCCATGCTGAATCCGATTATTACAGTTCCTGCTGTAATTACCATCAGGTCGTATGTAAACCAGATTGGATCAGAACTCCGTACAAGAATTCCGGTTATATTCAACTCTGTATTTCCAGTATTCTGGATTTGAATTCTGGTATCCCCATCTTCTTTATGTGTCCAGTCAAGTTGTTTTTCTTTTTTATATGAGGTTAGTGGAATTTGTAATCCGTCACCTGGACTGGCCAATTTAAGATCAAAAGAATCACCAACAATTTTCATATGTTGGGTAGTGTTGGCAGGAGCAGGTATTGTGTAAAGAGTTGAATCTCCAATCTCCACAACATAATTTTCATTTATGGTAATTGTTCCAACATGTTGAACAAGAGAAATTACCCCTATGGCGATGATCACGCTTCCTACTATCAATCCAATGATTGTTCTTTTGGATAACACAGTTCATGGAGATGATATACTGCTTAAAAAATTACCGACTGACATAGTTTATTGAGAAAATAAGAAAAGTAATGTTAGATAATGTTGTTTACAAGCACATCAACTGCACCTACATTAATGACACGTCGTGAGGTTGACTTTCTGCAAATCCTGCTCCAGACATTTTGATGAATTCTGCATTTTGTTGCATTTGAGGAATTGTATGTGCTCCGCAATAACTTAGTCCTGATCTAACTCCACCAGTCAATTGTTTTAAGATATCGGTTACGGTTCCCTTGTATGGAACCATAGCTTCAACTCCCTCTGCAACATAATCATTAAGATCATCTTCCAAAGATATCGAGCCAGTTTCCTTAGACTTTCGGCCTATTGAAGCAGCAAGTGATGCCATTCCACGATAAACCTTGAAACGTTTTCCATTTTTAGTCAATACGGTTCCGGGGGATTCGTCAGTGCCACCCAACATACTACCAACCATTACGGATGAAGCTCCAGCTGCAAGAGCCTTGGTTGCATCTCCAGAGGTTCGGGTTCCACCATCAGATATTATTGGCACTCCATGATCACTACCAATTTGGGCACAGTCCATAACTGCAGTCAACTGAGGAACTCCAGAACCGGTGATGACTCGGGTAATACAAATTGAACCAGAGCCTACCCCAACCTTTACAGCATCAACTCCAGCTCTTATCAGATCTTCTGCCCCGCTAGCCGTGGCAACATTTCCTGCTATCAGTTCGCAATTAGGGAATCCTTTCTTAATATTACGTATAGTACTTATTGCATTTTCACTGTGTCCATGTGCAATATCAACAACCAAAACATCAGCTCCTGCATCCAAAAGAGATTCTGATCTTTCCATGAAATCTCCCTTTACTCCAACTGCTGCACCAACAAGTGGTCTTCCCTTCTTATCTTTGGATGCAGACGGGTAATCCTCAATGTTCGTGATATCCTTGCTGGTAATCAAGCCTTTTACAAAGCCAGACTCATCAACTATCGGTAATTTTTCAATTTTATGCTTGTGTAAGATCGATTTTGCTTCATCAAGATTTATTCCTGGTTTTGCCGTAACTACATCTCTAGTCATCACATCTTTAAGTAAAATTGTATGATCTGTCTCAAACAGTAAATCTCGGTCAGTGACTATCCCAACTAGTTTTGAGCTAGAATCCACTACCAAAAGACCGGAGACCTCTTTTTCTTCTGCATAATCTCTTGCAGCTTGAACTGTTTTGTCTTGGTGTATTGAGTATGGGTTTTCAATCATTACGCTGCCAGATCTCTTAACTTTGAGAACCTCATTTGCTTGTTCCTTAACTGTAAGAAATCTGTGGATTATTCCAATCCCACCTGCTCTGGCCATGGCCACCGCCATTGCAGATTCAGTTACCGTATCCATGTTTGCGCTGACAAATGGTATATTGATGGAAATGTTTCGTGACAATTGTGTTTTCAGGTTAGTCTGAGATCTACTGGTAATATCCGAATATTTGGGAACTAGAAGAACATCATCAAACGTTAATCCTTCTTTGAATTCCAATGAAACCTTGTAAAGAGGGTCAACTATGGATTATAAGCCTTTGTGTGATCTTGACAGTAACGATGCGATTTTTGTTGCGTCCCTAGTTTCAGATACATTATGTGTACGAATAATATCTGCACCATTAAGTACACAAACAGTTTCAGCTGCAAGTGAACCAAATAGTCGATCGGATGGATCGCTTTTATTCAATAATTTTCCAATAAATGATTTATTCGATACAGAAACCATAATCGGATAGTTTTGCTTTAGAAATTTGATGTTTCTTATTACGAGTAGATCGCGATTAATCCAATCAGAACCAATTTTTGTAAAAAAAGGGTTTCTGCCAGAATTTCGGAAAAATCCGATTGCAGGATCCAAAACAATTTTAGTTGAAGATATTTTTGCTTTTTTTGCAAGCGTTATACTATCTTGTAAAAGATTTCGTGTTGTAATGACTTGATTTCCATGAGCCATTTTAGAGCTATACGCACATAAAATGAGTGACGGATGATGCTTGCAAACTACATTAATCATTTGGGGATCATATTTCAGTCCAGAAATATCATTAATGACATCCACACCATTTTCAAGTGCAGCCAATGCAACACTTGATCTACAAGTATCAACTGAAATCGGCAAATTAGAAACATTTTGTATTATTTTGACGGCTTCAAGGATCCTAGTAGTCTCTACTTTTTCAGAAACAAGAGTTGAAAGATACGGGGCAGTTGACATCCCACCGACATCTATGAAATCTGCGCCTTCATCTTCCATTTTTTTTACAGTATTTGCTATATGCTGTTTTGATGTCTTGATAGATTTTTTAAAAAAAGACTCGGGACTGGTGTTTAATATGCCCATAATGCGTACAGGGTTGATCCCTCCAACTTTCACAGAACCAAGCTTGGTCACATGGTTTATCAAAAAGAATACTAATTTGAGTATATGGTTATTTCAGGTTGGGAACTAAAATACAGAGAGATTCTAATGGAATTCAAATATGACATGAAGCAAGATATTGAGTCTGCCAAAGCACTAGACTTGATAGTGAAAAAGCCATATTCAATTAACAAGTTAGAGGAATTGATAGTAGGGAAACCAGTTATTGTTGTAGGAGCTGGACCGTCATTGTTACATGCGCTACCATTTTTGAAAAAATTCAAACACATAACAAAAATTGTAGCAGATAGTGCAGTTGATACAATAGTTGGTAAAAAAATAAATCCAAACATAGTAGTAACTGATCTGGACGGAGATGAATCCTATTTAAAAAAAATTGGCAAAACAGATACAGTTTTTGTTGTTCATGCACATGGCGATAACATAAAAAGATTAAACTTGACAAAACATTTTAAAAATTGCATATGCTCAACACAAGCTGAACCATTCGGAAAGGTTCAAAATTTTGGAGGATTCACTGATGGAGACAGGGCAGTATTTCTTGCAAGTTACTTTAATGCAAAAAGCATCATTATGTGTGGGATGGATCTAGAAGGTAAAATTGGAAAGTTTTCTCATACAAAGCAATCCGAATTTAAAGTAAAATTAAAAAAACTGCAGAAAGCAAAAGAGCTTTTGGAATGGCTTTCAACGAAATCGAAATCGGAATTATTTACCACGTCATATCCAATTACAGGATTTAAAAAAATTAGCTATAACGATATTGATGATATAATCACCTAGAATGCATTTAATACCCTTCCAATTTCACATGGATTATGAGATTCTCTGAAGAACAGATAAGAGACATCGTTGCTTTAAAGGACAATTTAATCAGTCAGATTGACAAACATCAAGAATCCATAGAGATGCTTGAAAAAAACCTAAAAATTTTAGATTTAATTCTTAAAGAGACTAGTTTTACAAAGGCTTCCAGTCTAGTAAAAAATACTACCGCAATATCGAAATCAACGGATACAAAGATTCCTGAGGACACCGTTCCAATAAAAAGAGGAAACAATGGAGAGATTATTGCAAATGCATATGTCACTGCAGATAAGGTTTCAATAATACTGGATGATGGCATGGAGATAAGTGAGGATACGCCACCTTTCAAATCATTTTTTATAGACAGAATAATTGGAGAAATGAAACGAAAGGATTCTATTGATGCAGAAAATGGAAAGATTCAGAAAGAATCAGTAATTGATTACATCATCAACAAAAATGGCTCGGACATAAGAGAGATAATCATAAAAAACTACAGACAGAAAGATAGAATCAATGAAATCATAAACACTGCCGGATGGTCATTAACGCGTATGCTTGAGAACATCAAAAAGTGATTGAATGGACAAAATAGTGGTTTTAGATTTTGGATCACAATACAGTCATCTAATTTGTAGAAGGATTAGAGAATTCTCAGTATATGCAGAACTTGTTCCATACAATATAACCTATGAAGAATTACAAAAACATAATCCTAAGGGTATTATTTTTTCAGGTGGACCTTCAAGCGTATACAATCAAGATGCACCAATTCCAGAAAGTAAAATTTTTGACATGAATCTGCCATTGCTTGGGATTTGCTACGGACATCAACTCATAGTAGACAAATTTGGGGGAAAAGTCAAAAGAGCAAATAAAGAATACGGTTCATCTCTTTTAACAATTGACGATAATGAAAAACTTTTGAGCGGCATAGGGGAATCAATAAGAGCATGGATGAGTCATGGTGATGAAGCAGAAAGCATTCCAAATAGGTTTAAAATTATAGGACATACAGAAAGTGCAAAAGCAGCTGCCATTGCATCAGAAGATAAGGCAATATTCGGTATTCAATTTCATCCGGAGGTAGTTCATACAGAATATGGAACAAAAATTCTAGAAAATTTTGTCTTGAATGTTTGCAATGCAAAACAAGATTGGACAATGGAAGGATTCATTGACTCTACTGTAGAGAAGATATCAAAAATTGAAGGTAATGTACTATGCGGCGTAAGCGGAGGGATAGATTCAACAGTAGCGGCTTTACTTATTCACAGAGCAATAGGAGATAGACTAAAATGTGTTTTTGTGAACAATGGTCTTTTGCGACTTGATGAAGAAAGAGAAATAGAAACTATGTTTAAGGACAATTTCAAAGTAAATTTTACTACAATTGATGCATCCCAAAAGTTTTTGGAAAAACTAAGTGGTATTGATGATCCTGAAAAAAAACGGATGATTGTAGGCGAAGAGTTTATTCATGTTTTTAGCCAATTTGCAAAGGAAAATGGTCCATTCAAATGGCTTGCACAGGGCACATTATATCCTGATGTAATTGAAAGCGGAGTTTCAAAGGGTCCTGCATCAGTTATCAAGTCGCATCACAATGTAGGAGGATTGCCAGATTGGCTAGAGTTGGACATTTTAGAACCATTAAGAGAATTATACAAAGATGAGGTTAGAAAGATTGCCAAGATTTTGGGAGTTCCTGAAAGACTTTTCATGCGACATCCATTTCCAGGTCCAGGTCTTGCTGTTAGAATAATTGGAGAGATCACTCCAAACAAGCTGAGTATTGCAAAAATAGCAAGCAAGATTGTTGAAGATGAACTGATTGAAGCTGATTGGTACAAAAAAGTTTGGCAAGCTTACGCCTCTGTGGGGGAAGACAAGGCAGTAGGAGTTGTTGGTGATGAAAGAAAATATGGCAATATTGTGATGGTAAGAATAGTAGACTCTATAGATGCAATGACAGCAGACTGGACAAGGCTACCACATGAATTATTAGAAAAAATAAGTAATAGGATAACAAACGAAATCGAAGAGGTAACCTGGGTGACATATGCTATATCAAGTAAACCTCCAGCAACAATTGAACCACAATAAAAGAAAATGGACTACGAAAAAATTTGCGATCAGATATTGGAAATCGATAAAGCAATTCGATATGTTTGTGTTTATGACTATGGAGAATTGCACGATAAGACAAGAAAGGGATTGCAAAGTTATCTTACAAGACAAGAGACGGAAACATCATTATCACAAGCTGTGTACAGATGGTCCACAAGGAAAAAAACTGCCGATAAAATTGGAAAACCAATTTTTGCATTGGCAAAATATGAAAAAATTTATCGAATTACAATACCGATTGGAGGAGCAGGACTAGTTCTAGTGAGTACTGAATTAAATATAAACACTAATGAGATTATTGAGAAAATCTTAGAAAAGATTCTCAGATTTGAGATTTAAAGTAGGAATTTTAATACAAGATTCACAATCAAAATCATGGTAAAAATTCCACACAGCATCAAGGAATTCGTAGAGACACAGGGAATAATAGTTGTCGGCACTATAGGCGGAGAAACTATTTCAAATATTTCTCCAAGAATTTTCTTTGTGGTGGAAGAAGACTCAATATATTGGCTAGATTTTTTTAAACATAAGTCTTACAAAAATATGCAAATAAACTCATGGGTAACTGTTTCTGTGTTTGACAAGGAAGATCTTAATGGTTTTCAATTTAGAGGAGTGGTTTCTTTTATTACAGACGAACCAATTAGAACTGAAATTAAAGATATGATCATCAAAAAAACTTTGAGGGAATTTCCATCAAACAAGAAAGTAGAAGCACTTAGTAGAAGAGATGCACAGATAATTCAGTTTGAGCCACGGGTATGTTATTCTCTTAATCCGGAGGAATATACGGATATGTGTATAGGCTCGGATATAGATTCTACACAAATTTTTGAAAAGTAATCCAATAAATATTCAGAAGTTTTTTAGGATGTATGGACTTCCATGTTTTTGATACATACGTCAAATCAAAAAAAGGACATGTGATGCATTTTGATGTTGTAACCGATAAAAAAGAAATACAAAAAGCAATATCATATGCAAAGGAGTGGTTAAAAACAATTGGAGAAGAAAAATCCATTGTAACTACAGAAGAGTGTAGATTCTGTCACACCCAATCAGTTCCAGATGATGTGGAAATTGAGATAATGACAAATGGCTACTTTATTGCAAAGATGGAAGGATGTCCTGAATAATCAATTAAGCAATGCTGCTCCAAAAACACCAGCCGAATCACCAAGTTGGTTTTGTAAAATAGGAGTATCTATAATGTCAGAGAAGACCTTCTCATATACAGAATTTTTCCCATCAGAATACAAAAAATCAATATTTGATAAACCACCACCTAAAACTATGATATCAGGATCTAAGATATCAATCACATTAGCTAGTCCTATAGAAAAATTTTCAAGAAATTCGTCTCTCCACAGTTGAAATTTAGGATTTCCTGAGTGTAAAATTTCAGGTATCGTTTGATTTTCTCCAGTCATTTCTAGCCATTTTTTTTCTAAAGCAGGCCCACTAATGTAAGTCTCCACACATCCTCTCCTTCCGCAATAACATGGATTCCCTTGAGGATGAATAGTGTGATGGCCCCACTCTCCTGCTATGTTTGTCCTACCTTGATGTATTTTACCGTCAATTATGATACCTCCTCCAACTCCAGTGCCAACGATTACGCCAAAAACCACGTCGAATCCTTTTGCTGCGCCTAATGTTGCTTCGGCCATCGCAAAGCAATTAGCATCATTTTCGATGGAAACATGACACCCAATCAAATTTTCCAAGTCTTTATCAACAGATTTTCCTATCAGTGATTGGGTGTTGCTATTTTTAATCAATCCAGTTTTTTTTGATATAGAGCCAGGAGTACATATGCCCAATGTAAAATCTTCAATTTGGCAGGATAATTCAGTTACAAGTGATGTAATGGATTTGAGAATTGCTTGGTAGTTAGTTCGGGGTGTGGGAATTCGTTTTCTGTGAACAACATCAAGATTAGAGTTTAAAAGAACCCCTTCTATCTTGGTTCCACCTAAATCAATTCCAATCTTATGCAACAATAACGCAATAACTCTGGTGAAATTTATCCCATGGGGGGCATTCCGCCATGTCCGCCACCTGGTCCACCTGACACCGCTATTACATCATCAATTCTAAGAATCATACATGCAGCTTCCGTGGCAGATTTTATGATCTGTTCTTTAACAGCTAATGGTTCCACAACATCAATTGATAGCATATCAGCAATCTTGGTATTTCTAGCATCAATTCCCGTCCACTTCCTGCCTTGACTTTGTTTGGCTCTAAGATTCGCCATTGTATCAATTGGATCCATTCCTGCATTTTCTGCAATGGTTAAAGGAATAGTTTCCAGAGCTTCAGCATACTTCTTTATTGCTAGTTGTTCTCTACCATCAAAACTATCAGCCCAGTCTTTAAGTTGTGAAGCTGCATAGGATTCCGGCGCACCACCACCAGCTACGATTTCTGGTTTTTCAATAACATCTTTCACTACCATTAATGAGTCATGGATAGAACGGTCAACTTCATCAATTACTCGTTGAGAACCACCTCTTATGAGTAATGTGACTGATTGCGGATGCTTACATCCTTCGATAAACACCCACTTGTCGGATTCAACTTTCTTTTGATGGGCCAAGTCAGCAGAACCTAGATCCTTTTCTGTTAAGTCATCTAAGTTGGAGATGACTCGTCCATCAGTAGCCTTACTAAGTTTTATCATATCACTTTCTTTAACACGTCTTACAGCCATAATACCATGTTTTGAAAGATAGTGTTGTGCGATATCATCTATACCTTTTTGACATATCAAAACATTAGCCCCAACGTTGTGTAATTTATCTACCATAGTCTTTAACATGCGGTTTTCTTCTTCCAAAAACATCTGCATTTGAGTGGGATCAGTGATTCTTATTTCAGAACTCATTTCAGTTTTTTCAATTTCAAGCGCAGAGTTTAGTAATGCTATTTTTGCATTTTCAATTTTTGTTGGCATACCACTATGAACAATTTCCTTGTCTAGAACAATTCCTTTGATAATCTGAGTATCTTGAATTGAGCCACCAGATTTCTTTTCTACTTTAATATTTTCTAGATCAACAGAATACTGTTCATCTTTCTTTGTAGCAACTTTCAATACAGCATCAACCACAATTTTTGAAAGAACATCGCTGTCTTCAGAAATTAATTTTGACTGCATGCTGGTTACAGCAATTTTAAGAAGAGATTCCTGATCGTCAGGTTTTATTTTTTTTGACATTTCTGAATAAATTTCAAGAGTTTTTTCCGCAGCGGCTTGATATCCTTCTACAATTACTGATGAGTGAACATCTTTTTTGAGTAATTCCTCTGCTTTGCTTAAAAGAGCACCACCAAATACTACAGAGGATGTGGTTCCATCACCAACTTCATTATCAACCGTCTTTGAAATTTCTACCATCATTTTTGCTGCGGGATGTTGTACATCAATTTCTTTAAGGATAGTAGCACCATCATTTGTAATAGTAACATCGCCTAAAGAATCAACCAACATCTTGTCTAGCCCTCTTGGACCAAGACTGCTTTTTACCAATTCAGACACCAGTTTTGCAGCAGCTATGTTGTTTTGTTGAGCATCCTTGCCTTTCTGTTGCAAAGCACTTTCCTTTAACACTAATACTGGCCCATTTGGTCCTTGTTGAATTGATGCCATTAAGATTCAGCTACAGTCGACTGTATCCCCCTTTTTAATATTACTTACTTTATTGGATTAATGACCGATCTATTTTTTACGTCAATAATGCCCTTTGAGAGTATTCTCACAGAGGGTAGTGCCAAAAAAGGCAAGAAGAGCAAAATGAGATGAGGTCTAGGAAACTTAGATCCAGAATCTACAATAAAGTCATTAATCTTTTTAAAATTGGCAGAAACGTTGTCAAAAGACTCGGTAGAGATAATCCCCGCGAGGCGCAATGGGAGAAAAGCTTTAACTTTACCAGATTTAACCACCACAATGCCGCCCTGATTTTTTATAAGGAAATTGGAGGCAAATGCCATATCTGCATCATTTGAACCAATTACGATTAGATCATTTTCATGAAAACTCCATGTTGATGCAAATGCCCCTATGTCTGCACCAAAATTCTCAAGAAATCCAATGGAGTGATTTTGTGTGCCGTTAACTCTATCAAATGCTGCGACCTTCCAAATATCACAGTCGTATGACGAGGATACGTTACCATTATCTGTACTTAGTTCAGCCTCTCCTAATTTTGTAATAATTTCAGTTTGCATAAATATTGTATTTACAGAGACTTTGCTTTTTTTGGATTTGACTGTAAAATCGCTTGTGGAAAATTCACGAAGCTTGACCGTATTTTTTATCCATGTCGGAACAGATTTTTTCTTTATTTTAGATACAATATGTCCATCAGAAACGACAAGATTTCCTCCAACAAACACCTTGGATGGTTTAATGGAATTCAAATCATCAAATACAAGAATGTCAGCCAATTTACCGGGGGCAATGCCTCCAAGATCTTTGTTCATATGATAGTAATCGAAGCAATTCTTTGAGGCCATTGTTATTGCATCAATTGGTTTTAAACCAGAGTTAATTGATTCTCTAATACAGTGATCAATGTGGCCGTATTCTGAAATATCTAGCGGATCTAGGCCATCCGAACAAAACATCAATTGGTTAGTATAGGTACCATGAGACAATACACGTGGTACGATCTCTTTTAAATCTCGTCTAATAGAACCTTCTCTAATCATTATCCACATTCCCAATCGTAGTCGCTCCAAAACTTGATCAAAATTAATTGGTTCGTGACATGATAAAACTCCGGAAGAAACATACGCATTTAATTTTTTTTCACTTGCACCAGCAGTGTGACCATTTATGATACAATCATTATCAAGCATATATGATAATGATTTCATTGTGTTTGGATCACGTGACGTTACTTTGGTCCAAGAAAAAACTTCGCCTAATCCCAACACATTAGGATGTTTTATTGCAGATTTTGCTTCAGGTAATGATAATGATTTACTCTTACTAAATTGTCGGTCAACAGGCAACCCTCCTGGTACTACTTGAAAAATTCTTATTGGTAGATCTTCTCCAAGTCTCAAAAACTCGTTAAATCCCCTATAACCACATACACTAACGATGTCAATAGGATCAGAGAAAAGACTGGTAACTCCACAAAGAAGGGATTTTTTTGCAAGCTCTGATGGTAAAACAAACTGGTCGATATGGACATGAGGGTCTGCAAATCCAGGACTAACAAATTTCTCATGAACATCAATTATCTTAGTTTTCTTACCTATTGTGTGATGTGCATCAGGACCAACGTATGCAATCCGGTCATCGATGATTGCAATTTGTATTTTTGGGATTATTTCTCTAGTGTATACAGAGAGTAGTGAACAATTTTTTAAAATTAGATCAGCCTTTTTGTCACCCATTGCAACAGAATTTAGAGAAGAAATCGAACCAGCAAGACTCGAATGCATAAGTGGAATAATATTTTGCACCTATTATAGATTCAATGCTTAAATTACCGTAAAGTTGGTTTTTTGGTATGAACATACCCAAGACCATCAGAAAGTATTGTGCAAAATGTAAAACACATACAGAACAGAAGGTCTCCATATATAAGGCTGGAAAAAGGCGTGGCTCTGCTAGAGGAGAACGCAGACATGCAGAACGAAAGCATGGGTATGGTGGACAGAAATTTCCAAAGTTAGCAAAACCTGCAAAAGTTACTAAAAAAGTAACTCCAATTATGACATGTACAGTGTGCAAAAAGAAATACAACAAACCAGGAATTAGAATTAAGAAATTTGAGTTGGTGGCAGCATGAAAAAAGATCATATAGAAATTCCAAAGCCGACTAGCAAGTTTCAAAAGGTTAATTGTAATGAATGCGGGGAATTACAAGTAGTATATTCCCACGCAGCTCAGTCAGTAGCATGTAACTCATGTGGAAACACTATTGCTGAACCAACCGGAGCTAAAGCAAAAATAAATGGCAAAATATCAGGAAGCGCAGAGTGAGTCATAGTCGGACTTTGTGTTGAGATTAAAGCCAATTCTTTTATCATCAAGAATAATGAATTTTTCTGGAATCTTTTCTAGATTTGATATCTGAGTAGCATTCACTAATGAAATACCAGAGTAACAACAGAACTGGTGATTAAATTCAGTTCTATATTCGGTGGAAATTTTCAGAGAATCAAGAAATTTCTCTGTTACAAGAATGCTAGTCCATATATGTTTTGGATTATAAAAGCTAACCATAGTTTGAATGATGTCTTTATCCAAAAGTGGAAGATCTCCTGAAATTACCAAAACAGAGTCATTGATTGTTTTCAGAGCTTTATTGAGATCGGATGCATATCCACTGCCGGGAGAGGAATAAACTTCAATATTGTGCATTTGGAGTAATTGTTTTGTTTTTGGTGAATTAGGACTTGTAACAGCGATAATTCTGGAAAAACATTTTGATTCTCTCATGGCATCAACAACATGTAGAATTATAGGTTTTTTGTATATGAGAATTAATTTTTCTTCATCAAGTGACATCCTGCTGCCGAGGCCTCCAGCCATTATAAGCCCAATCATGTTGAAACAAAAATTAGAATAGACATTAGTCTTGTGAGTTCATTTGTAGCACCCAAAACATCTCCAGTAATTCCTCCAAAGCTTCGTTTAGACATAACCACTAAGAAAGTTGTGAAAACAGCACTAGCACAGAAAACAATCAATCCGGCTATTCCTCCAAGCAATATTAATGGAATAATAGTCAGAGTTGACGCAACAGTGATTTTTTTGGGGTTTTTCATAAGAGCCAGAAATGGAGAGTTTGAACCTAATGAAGCTGATTTACCTATGGTAGCCATCATGACCATGGAGAATTTAGCTGTAATCTCACTCAAAAGAACAGTTAAAAATAAATCATATTCTGTGGTCAGAGATAAGGCAATGATCATTCCCACAGCATATAGTACAACAGCCATGATTCCTGCAGAACCGGTTGTAACATCCTTCATTACAGCAAGTTTCTTTTGGATTGTTCCTTTGACCATTAGACCATCAGCAAAATCTGCAAGACCATCAGTGTGATGAATTCCAGTTATAATTGCGATAGAGGTAACAAGTATTAGACTGACAATAAGCGGCTCCAAAAATAAAGATAGACCAAAGCCAATAGAACCAACAACAAGTCCTATTACAATTCCAACAACAGGAAAAATGTACATGTATTTTGCAACGGTTTCAAGATTTGTATTACCTATTGGAAAAATGGTCAAAAATGAAAATATTGAGCCAATTTCTTTAAGCATGTAGCCACCAACCTAAATAGGATAGAAATAGAATGGAGGGAGTAACAATCATTACTGTAAAAAGTATTGAAGTAACTTTCATTATTGACAATGCAGATTTTATTTGGTCAATTGAGAATGAAATATCTCCATCACCAAGGGAATAATGACCAATTTTTTCAAATTTTGTGTTTAAGGCTCCGGCAATAGCGGCCATTGGATATCCAGCATTAGGACTTTCGGTTTTAGTTCCATCACGTATCATTATTTCATAGGATTTTTTCCAATTGTTCTTAAGAATTATTGAACTCAAAACCATCATCAAACCTGTAATGCGAGCTGGGACGTAATTTGCAAATTTATCACAATTTGCAGCAAACCATCCTAGATTTTTAAAAATATTTGTTTTGTACCCTATCATGGAATCGGCAGTATTAATTGCTCTATAAACAAATGCTCCAGGAATTCCAAACAATCCGAAATAAAATAGAGGAGCAGTAATACCATCCACAGTATTCTCACTAATACTTTCAATCACACCCGAAACTATATGATTTTTATCTAAATTACTGGTGTTTCTTTTCACAATCATGGATAGATTACTTCTAGCGGATGAAATATCATCTTGTTCAAGATAGTGCACAACAGCCATGGCGTGTTTTTCCATTCCTTTTATGGCAATAGTAAGCTTTAGCAATAATGCTCCAGTAATAATAGCAACTGTTAAGGATACATAGACATCTGGAATAATGTCAATGCTAACTTCCAATAAAATTATTGACAAAAATACTATTGTAGTAGTAATTAAAATTATGAATATTCCATTTAATTTTTCAAAATTTGTACAATATTTTTTTGAAAGTGTAGTTAAGCATGCAATTAGTGATCCAACCCATGATGTTGGATGAAACTTATTTTTAGGATCTCCAAAGAAAAAATCTATTCCAAGTGCTAAGAAAACAATCAAAATAGATTCAAACATTATTTCACCATCCTTTTGATTTCCTTCATATTCAAATTTTTATAAACGAGTTGGGATAGCTTTTCAATTTCTGATTCAATCGTATCAATATTTTTTTTGGTCCATTCCAAGTCCTTGGCTTTAGAATTTAAAGAATCTTCTTCAGGTAAATTAAGATCGAACATAGGAATTACACCAAAAACAGATCTATGGGTTTTTTCTTTGATTATTTCAAATCCAGGTTTTAAAAGATTTACATCTCCTCGGAATTTGTTCATTATGAATCCCTTTACAAGATTTTGATGTTTGTTTTCTAAAAGAGATAGTGTGCCCACCATACTCGCAAAAGAACCGCCCCTATCAATATCACTTACTAGTAAAACAGGAGAACAAGCTTGCTCGGCAATTTTCATATTTGCAATATCAAATTTTTGTAAATTAATCTCGGCAGGCGATCCTGCACCTTCTAAAATTACAATATCATAATTTTTTTGTAAATATTTTAGAGATTTTGTGGCAATTTTCAGACCTTTGGTAAGAGCAAATTTGTGATAGTATTGTTTAGCATGCATTTTTGCAATTTTTTGGCCATGAACATACACGTTACTGTAATAATTTCCTAGTGGTTTTAGTAAAATTGGGTTAAGATGAGGAGTGATTTCACATCTGGCGCCAAGAGCTTGCAATGCTTGAGCACGAGATATTTCAAAATTTTTCTCCACATATGAAAAATTTGACATATTTTGAGCCTTGAAAGGAGCAACAGAAAAGCCCATGTCAGAAAAAATTCTACATAAGGCGGTAACCAGAGTTGTTTTTCCTGCACCAGAAGATGTGCCTTGAATCATTAATGACTTCATGTAACAGTCTCCAAGGCATTTATGAGTTTAACATTATCTTTATGAGATTTGATTGCAATACGAATAAAATGATTATTCAGACCACGAAAATTTTTACAATCTCTGACCAGTATTTTTTTATCAAGTAAGTTTCTTTGGATTTGTGAAGAATTCTTTCTCGTTTTAATTAAAATAAAATTGGTTTTAGAGTCTAAACACTGAAACCCCTTTATCATGTTGATTTTACTAGTAAGAAATTTGTATTCTTTTTCTATTATAGAGATAGATTTTAAGAAATAAGATGAGTTATGCAAGGCAGTAATTGCTGTTTGTTCTGCAATGGAATTTATGCTCCAAGGAATTTTGATTTTTTTCAATACTGAAATTATAGGTTTTGAAGAAGCAGCATATCCTATTCTAAGGCCAGCAAGTCCAAATGATTTTGTAAGAGATCTAAGAACTATCAAGTTATCAAAATGTTTAATGCTTGAAATTATGGATTCATTAGATTCCGGCACAAGTTCAATAAAGCACTCATCAACAAAAACTAGAGAATTAAATTTCTGAGCACTACTTAGTATTTTCAATAGATCATTTTTTGAAATCAGGTTTCCTGTAGGATTGTTTGGATTACAAATGAAGATACACCCGTTTCTTGGGATTAGAGAAATAAATTCTTGAAGATGTTTAGATAAATCCATGGTATTAAAGAAAGAAACCTTAGCATTATTCAGAGTAGAAGCCGTTTCATATTCCGCAAAGGTAGGAATTGGGATCAGAACTGGTGTATCTTTTGATATAAAGGCATTACAAAAATTATAGATTATTTCAATTGCCCCATTCCCAACAATCAAGTTAGCCTTAGGGATTTTTGTGTATAGTGCAAGTTCTGTCAGTAATCTAGAACAATGAATATCAGGATAACTGTTAATTACATTAATTTGTTTTTTTATAGTGTTTTTGAGTACTTTAGGAATAGTTATTGGAACAATATTTGAGCTAAAATCTAGAATGTTTGAGTCGGATTGTTTAGCAGATAAACCTCCGTGAATAACGGGTTTATGGGTTTTTAATGTGGGTTTTATTCGTATTTTCACAATATCAATAATATTATGTAATATAGTATCTTTTGGTAGCACTAATAACGATTATTAATTGAAAAAGCGTACTAACTAGAACATGGCAAAGAAAAGAGTTGCGATTATAGGGGTTACGGGTGCTGTAGGGCAAGAATTTGTACAATCACTTGAAAATCATCCTTGGTTTGAGGTTACACAGATTGCAGCATCTGAACGTTCAGCGGGTAAAAAATACTTAGATGCGATAAGGGACCAAAGTGGAATTGTCGCGTGGGATGTAGGAGGAGAAATCCCAGAATACATAAAAAATATGACTGTAAGAAAAATTGAGGAATTAGACACTACTCAGTTAGATTTAGTTTTTTCAGCTGTTGAGTCAGTAGCTGCAAGAGACATAGAGACAAAAATGGCTGCAGAAGTTCCCGTAATTTCGACTAGTTCAGCTTATAGATATGAAGATGATGTTCCGATTTTGATTCCAGGAATAAATGATGACCAAGCAGAACTTTTAGACATACAAAAAAAGAATCGTAATTGGAAAGGATGGGTGGCACCTCTGCCGAATTGTACAACGACAGGACTTGCAATTACGTTAAAACCATTACTTGAGAAGTATGGTGCAAAAAAGGTGATGATGACATCGATGCAAGCTATTTCAGGTGGCGGAAAATCAGGAGTTTCGGCGATGGGAATTACTGATAACATTATTCCATATATTCCAAAAGAAGAAGGTAAGGTAAGAACAGAAACAAGAAAAATTTTGGGAAAGCTAAAAGATGGAAAAATTGAGGATGCAGATATTAGAGTTAGTTGTACATGTACACGTGTACCAGTCATTGATGGTCATACAGAGTCAGTTTTTGTAGAAACCGAAAAAGATATCGATCCCAATTTAGCTAAAGAGACATACAGTCAGTATAACAAAGAAATTTCTGTGGCAGGATTACCATCAGCTCCAAAAGATTACTATGCGTTTCACGAAGATCCAACTAGACCTCAACCAAGAATGGAAAGAGACGTAGGAGGAGGAATGACCACAACAATTGGTAGAGTGGAACGTGAAGAACTCTTTGATAAGGGATTGAAGTATATGCTCTTTTCACATAATAAAAAGATGGGTTCTGCCAAAGGTGCAGTTCTATTAGCAGAAATGCTTC
Organism: Nitrosarchaeum sp.; assembly: GCA_020431985.1. GTDB lineage: Archaea > Thermoproteota > Nitrososphaeria > Nitrososphaerales > Nitrosopumilaceae > HKST03. The sequence goes on from JAGQHF010000159.1 coordinate 18,204, forward strand.
ATAAAAAAGGAAAAATCTAAACATTTTTTTGTAATTTTTTCAATAATAACTTTATAAGAACCAGAAATCTAGAAATTTTTGTGATTTTAAATGACTAAGGTAGATAATTTAGATCTACAAATTTTATCAGAATTATCAAATGATGCATCGATATCAGTGCCAAGATTGTCAAAGAAGATCAACGTCAATTCTTCAGTAGTATATTCAAGAATAAAACGATTAGTGAAGAGAAAGTTGATTGAAAGATTTACGATTGTTGTTAATGATTCTGAGTTAGGTTACAATGTTAAGGCATTAACGGGTATTAACATGGATACAAAAAAGAGAAATCACATAATTGAAGAATTGTTCAAAATTGAAGGAGTAAGAGAGATTGCGGAAGTTACAGGTAGATTTGACATTTTAGTAACCATGTATGCAAGATCACTAGACCAAATGCACAAGATAGTCTCGGAACGCATTGGTAGAATTGAAGGAATACAATCATCAGAATCGTTCATAGAGATGAAAACTAGGACAAAAGCAATGCCATATATGCCATCAGAGGATAGTGACTAGAGATGCAGAAACAAAAATCTGAATCACGTATTTCAGTATATTATGAATTAACAAAGCCTAAAATCTGGTATTTGTTGGTGTTTACCGCTTTTGGCGCTACACTTACTGCATCAAATATTTACAATGTAGAGGTATCACTTCCAACATGGGCACTCATGTTATTTTCTGTTGCCGCAGGGTCTGCAGCAGCCAATACCCTAACCAATTATCATGATCGAGATATTGATGCAATCATGGAGAGAACAAAGGGCAGGCCTTTACCGTCAAAAAGGATCTATCCTGCTGAAAAAGCACGAAACTTTGGATTAGCATTAGCTGCAATATCGTTGGTCTTGGCATTTGGGATTTCGTTTACAACTACAATAGAACAAGGCAGTTGGGCTACAGCCTTTATTGCCTTCGGTTTGTTAAACAACGTTCTTGTCTATTCATATGCATTAAAACGAAATTCACGGACAAATATAATATTGGGAGGACTGTGTGGAGGTTCGCCGCCAATGATAGGATGGGTAGCTGTTACAATGTCAGATTTGTGGACAATGGGTCTTGTTATGGCAGGATTAGTGTTTATTTGGATTCCAATGCACATTTGGGCCCTAATATTGCACTTTATAGATGACTACAATAAGGTTAATGTTCGCATGTTAACTGCAGTGCAAGCAGAAAAAACATCTGCTAGGACAATTGCAGTTTCAACTTTTGTGATGGTGTTGTTTTCTATTGTGCCGTTTTTCTTAGTTACTGAAACTGGAGATCCAATGGTGGGACAAATATATCTGTGGACCGCAGTAGCAGCAGGTGCATTAATGGTTATTCTATCAGTATGGGTTATTGCAAAACCAAAAGAGAAAGCATCTTGGACGTTGTTCAAGTTTTCTAGTCCGTATTTGGCAGTGCTATTCATAGCATTAATGATAGATTCAGGTCTATAGAATACTGTTATTCTTGTCTAAACTGTTCAATTCTTGTGTAATTTCTGAGTGTTGTTTTATCAAGGATTCAATATCGTTTTTTATTTCTATAGAAGTCCATTCAGACTTTATGAGTAGTGTTAATTTAGATACAATACTCCATTGAAGATTATTCTGTTTATCAATTAATTCTAAAAACCGTTTACCTTTTTCATCTTCAGACATGATTTTGTAAGAGATTAGAATCATAAAAAGTTAGCAATGCAGTGTGAAGGCATAATTCAAAATCTTAAAAAGCAATCAACCAGAGAAAAATTATTGCAGTGCAGTATTTCAGAATGTAAAATGAAGGCGGTTCAGTCAATAAGAGTTGGTTTTAAAGAAAAGCGGAACTTGTGTGAAAAACACTATAGAATTTTTCTCAATAAAGAAGAAAAATACAAGGTAAAGTTTACTCGTGGAACTGAACTCAAATAATCCATTAATCCAAAAAATTGAAAAACTTAACACAAACCATATGTAAAGAGGAATATGAGTGAAGATATTCACAAAGATAATCAATCAAAAACAAAAAAATCTGATAAAGAATCATCAAAAAATGAACTCGATAAATCATGGAAGGAATACAATGCTGCTCTAAAATTGTGGAAGGAATCACTTTCAAATTGGCAAAATGCCACAAATGAGATTTTAAATAGCTACAACAACGCCTGCAAAAAAGCCCTAGAATCAGATTCGGAGTTATTAAAGAAAATCAGTGTGAGCTGGGAAGATACATGGGATGAGATTGGGCCAGAATACGTTAAACAACAAACAAAAATGTTCGAGAATATTTTCAAGCAAACTAATGTTGTAGCGATGAAAAAATTTAATGAGCAATGGGAAAAATTTCTTAAGACATCAGGTGAAGATTCAATTAAGGCATATCAGGATGCAATTAAAAGATTCAACTCAGCTTGGACAATTAAATAAAATTTACTGATTTTTCTTTTTTAACAAAACAAAACTAGAGATTATAAGAATGATTTGAAATACATATCCTCCAAGGAATAAAACTGTAGCATTCTCAGCAGGTGTAAGAGAGAACATAATATCAATATGTTGAGGAGAAATTGTATTGCCAATTATTATAATGATACCAATTACAATATTAGGAATCAAAATGTAACGAATTTTTTGTAATGATAAAATAGTTAAAGCAATGAAGGTTAGTTCCAAACCAATAGCTTGAGTAAAGAATTTTGGATCACCCATTGGAATTCCAATCATTCCAGTTATGCTGATTGTAGCCAGAACTAATGTGATAAGTTGTTTTAATTTCAAATTACTCATAGTTTGTTTAGGAGAGTAACAAACTTTACTTGATTTTTCAAGGTTTAGAAAGAGAATTTATTAATCGTAGTTTGTTTTCGATTTCATCGAGTTTTTTATTTTGGTTTTGTAAAATGCGTATGATGTCATGCTCGTTTTCAATAGTAGCAACTTTTTCTGGTGTTGACTCTAGTTCATGAAGCTGTTTCTCTAACTGTGCTAGTCTGGCTAGCTGTTCTGGTGTAGCCTCGTCCTCTACAGGTTCAGGGGCAAGATCCAATTCTTGTGGAAGCTCTATGCCAGTGTCTTGTGGCAAGGATCCTCTTGGACTTGGCAATGGTTTTTCTGGTGTTGACTCTAGTTCATGAAGCTGTTTCTCTAACTGTGCTAGTCTGGCTAGCTGTTCTGGTGTAGCC
>JAGQHF010000160.1 GCA_020431985.1 Nitrosarchaeum sp.
GATTCTTTAGACGCTGCTCCAACTTGTTGGGCTACAATCTCACCTTTGTTGAGTAGAATCAACGTTGGAATGCTGAAGACATTGTATTTTGATGCTAGTTCATTGGCTTCGTCTACATTTACTTTGACAAATTTGACTTTGCCGTCATAGTCATTTGCTAATTCTTCAACTACCGGACCCACCATTCTACATGGACCACACCATTCGGCCCAAAAATCAACAAATACAGGAACATTGGAGTTAACTACTTCGATTTCCCAAGACTTTGCATCTGAAACTTGTGTTATTCCCATCTCATCAATGGTTTATTGAACATACCTAAAAAGGTTCACCAAAATTTCCACCATTTTTTTTGGGAATAAAATGCAATAATTTGATATATACTTAAATGACCTTTTGATAAATCTTCAACATGAGTACTGAACTTAGATTAAAAAAATTAAGAGGATCAGGCGGCTATGTAATGGCCAGTGTAACTGACGAACAACAGATGAAGGGAAATCTAGGTGGACCAGATCTCTTCTTAGCACCAATTGGCAGGCTGCAAAATGAACGAATTACCAAATATTTTTGCAACACATGTGAAAAAGAATTTGAAGGTAGCCCCAACATTAAATTTGAAAATCCAAATGAAGAAGTGGCAGAGAATTTAATCCTTGCAGAGAAAGGACAGTATATTTGCAATACATGCAACTCTACAATTGCAGAGTACAGAGAATTCAAAAAACAAGATGAGGCAAGTGAAATAGGCAATGCAAAACCATTAGAAGGTGCACAGACTATACAGCACCAAACCTCACAAGTAACACAACCTCCACCAGTACAAGTTGAATCTCCACCAAAACAACAAGCAACACAGCCAGGTCCTGCAGGTTCGGTTAGCTCCATTGAGGGATTATCCATATATGATGAAAATGCAAAAAAGATCGGAAGTGCCAAACAAGTTGGCATAGATTCTAATCAGTCAGTGGTATTGATTATCACAAAAAATGATGGGGCCGAGGGCAGTATCCCATGGGAAAACATTAGAAAGGTTGGAGAGATTATTTTGTTGGGTAATCCAGATACAGTGCCACAAATAATCCAGAAAGGAAAATGCCAAAGTTGTGGATTTGTAAATAAAGATGGTTCCAAGTTTTGTGAAGAATGTGGAACAAAACTCTAGCAAGTTTAATCAATGATGGCACAGACGTGAAGTAATTGGCTAAAAGGTCTATTTCAAAAGGGATTATCAAAGATATCCTGATTGTCGGAATAGGGGTTTTAGTAATTTGGATAAGTTTGCAGATAGTGTTTGGAACGCAAAACCCATTTTATGTTGTTGCTAGTGGGAGCATGGTTCCAAAACTATTAGTTTATGATGTTCTAATTGTTCAAGGACATGAACCATTTAATGAGATTGAAGTGGGGGACATCATTGTGTTTAATCGTCCGTCAGATCACAACCGAGTGATAGTTCACAGAGTAGCTTCAATACTAGACGATGATCCGCGTACGTTAAGAACCAAAGGAGATGCAAATCCAGCTTCTATTCCTGGAACAGACTTTCCGATCACAGAAAAAGAATACATTGGAAAAGTAGCATACGTGATACCTCAAGTAGGATATGTAACACAAGTTCTTAAACCTCCCATCAATTACATCATAATTGCAATTGTTGTTGGAATAATGATAGTAAAACAAATGACAAGCAAAAAGAAAGAAAAAGAGTCTACGTTAGAAGACCCGTTTCATAAAGAAGAACAAAAAGAATTCTCAGTCAAGACAAAGTCTGATAAGCTAAAAGAAGATCTTGAAGAAACAGAGAAAAAAACGGATAGAGAGAACAGAGAAAAAACTGATTCAGAAGAGAAACCAAAGAAAAATGAGAAACAAAAGGATTAACTGCAAGCAAACAGGTTCACATGGTGCCCTCAAAGCAAAAGATCGTCCTGTTTGCTATGTATCATAAATAGGGGTTTTTGGTTAAAAAAAGATCCTGAGAATTTCTAGATTTGAAAGATAGTATCATTTATGAAATAGTCAAAAACAAATGTTGTGTTTGAAATATCTTACTATTATTTTATTTGTGAGTATCATCGGAACAGCATATGCTGCCACGCCATTCTTTGCAAATGGAGGACTAACTAAAAATGGAATTGAGTGGTGCGAGGAAAATTATAATCTTTATCAATATATGGGCAACAAATTTTTTGAGCACCATAAGCATTCTATAGAATCACGTATTTGTGGAAGTTTGTATCATGATAGATTATGGAGCTATACAGGTCCGGATAGATATGAACGGTTGATAGAACAAAGTAGAGTTTATGCGGATCTTGAAATTGAAGAGAGTGAAAAAGAAGCTCAGACGGGAATTATTGATACAAAATCAGTAGTAATAGAGGAAATCCCTCAAGAGATTTTGCAACAGAAAAAAGAGTTAGAACAAGTAGGTCAAATTGAACACTCAGGAGAAATAGAACAAAAACAATCTGTGATAAATGAATCAGACATGCAAGAAATTCAAACTGAACAAAAACAAGGTGGAGGCTGCCTTATTGCTACTGCAGCATATGGTTCGGAAATGGCACCCCAAGTGCAGTTGCTGCGAGAGATAAGGGATCAAAAGATAATGACGACAGATGCAGGTATGTCGTTCATGTCAGGATTCA
>JAGQHF010000161.1 GCA_020431985.1 Nitrosarchaeum sp.
AAAACCTGGTTGAGCCCTTTCCGTAGAACCTCTTCTTTGTATCTTTTCAAAATGGCACTGTTTTACAGCGCGCTAAGCCTAGGTTTGATGCAGGTTGGCTCATATTTTGCAACTAACTTAATCTCTGACTATGACATTCCTCAATTCCCCGTATCCATATTGCTTGCACTTAGTTCAGGATTACTGGAAGAGTCTGTATTTTTTGGGATTCCATACTATATCAGTGGCAGCTCTGTGGCTCTTCTTGGAACTGGCATCATCTGGTCTGTATCACACTTGTTTAATTCTGGAACAATCTCAATTGAAACCGTCTCATATGGGGGATTTTTGTTTTCAATACCACACATATTTTTTAGCATAAGAACATGGATGAGCAAAAAAGGATGGTTCGCAATCGTATTTCATTCTGGATGGAATGTCTTGATTTTATCTCTATACTGTGCACTGGGATTAAGACAATGTAGCATCATTAATGATGTGTTTGACATCTCAAATTTCATGATGGCTGCATCATCCGGTATTATTGTGTATCTTGCATATCAAAATAAAAAAAGAAACATAAACAAACTATTCTATGTTGGACCTATACTGGTTATGTTCTTTGCATTTATTTTGTTCTTGAACGATTTTTTCTAAAGTTTTTTTTGAAATCATTGTAGGATTGTATCATACTCTCCATATACTGATCTAAGCTTTTCTGCATTCCTGGAAGATCTGAATATAATTCACTCCACATTTTTTGATAACGTGGTTCTGAGGATAGAATATGTGAGCTGAGAATTATCAATACATCCCTTGACACCTGATCTTGACCTGACTTTATCTTCTCAATCTGACTTTCAACTGCACTAAAATAATTCATGTACTTCCTAAAAATGGTTTTAGATCCTTTAAGCTTATCTGGTGAAATATCAAATCCCTCTACTTGTAGCTCCTTTTGGAATTCATTATGTTCCATCCATATGAGAAAATAATTCTCAATTTTTTCAGCAATTTCTTTATCATCCTTGTAAGCGTTCAAGATACCATAAATTGTAGGCCCATATTCTATCTTTTTTCGACCTTTGTTTTTGGATTTGTATACCCGAATTTTTCCTGAATCTCTCAATAATTTAAAGTGACGATGGATTGTACCGATAGGAATACGTGTTTTCTGGTTTGCAGAATAGAGTGTGAGCGGACCATGGTTCATTATTGCCCTGAATATATCTACTGAAGTACTCGATGTACTGGACATATCCACCATACATAATTATTGTGAAAATAATGGATATATCCATTTCTATGAATATATAATTATGAAACAGCTTATCTTATTCATAGTGGTAATGCTAAGCCTTGTGCCTTTCGCACATGCAGCACAACTGGATGCCGCAATACTATCCGATCAGGAGATTACAGAGCCATCATTTCAATTTTTGAGAATAATTTACATCGAGTATCCTGAAGGTGGAGACATTTCTGAATTGTTGAGAGGTAAGAATCAGGTAGTCTCATTTGATGCTGACTATGATACCAAAGGAGTAAGCGATCTAGTCAAAATGTTAAATCAGAACATACAGACAGCTCCAAGCGGTGCCATCATAACTGATGTCAAGATAAACTATCAGGCAATACTTCAAGGCAATGAAAGATCAGCAGTAATTGAGTACAAGGTAGGATTGGTTCCTACCATCACAAATCATATCTTGAATCAGTCCTTTGAGCGCAGTACAATTGATGCAAGCTGGCGAGGTATGTATCTTGACAAACCTGCCTTTATTCAAACCGATTATGGGTTGTTTGACATTAACAACCCAAAACGTGCACTGGATGTAATGGTGCCTGATGTTTCAGAAAAACTCCAAGATATAAGCATACTTGAATTACCGCTAATTAATGCAGGTGGCATACTTGAACTTCCACTGAACAAATGGCATTCCCTTTTTGACAACACTGCTATAATTCCGGGAGCTAGAGAATACAACTATACTGGAAAAAATGTCATAACACACTATTCAATGGGTGAATGCAGTATTGGCGTAGGCCCGTGCGATGATCGAGAGTGGGTGCAGGATATTGTTCTTGACAAAAAATACCGAGTAAGAATTGTCGAGTCACGTGACGATGCAACAATTGCCATTGAAGGATATGCAGATTCTAGATACGTCAATGGAATTGAGGCATTTGAAACAAATCTTCGCTCCACCGTAACTCAAAAGCCAGACACTGATGAATTTCCTGCAACCGTGATATATGGAATGGCAGGAATTGCTGCAATTGCAGGCATCTCCATGTTTGTAATAAGTGACCGAAAACTCAAGAGAGACAAAAACGAGGGACAGACAGGAATAGACCCAACACTCCTCACGTCTTATCCCACCAGTGATTCTGCTGGTGGTTACAAAACTAATCGAGGAGAATCAGTACTAGAACACAATAAATCCAAAATGCCTGTTGGTTGACCCTCACATTTTTCTCATAATTACGTCAGTTGACTTTACATCAATTTTGATCAAATCTCATATTGCTTAACTATCTGGCATGAGGCCCTGATTTAAGTAAAAATGTCTTGGTTTAAAACAAACAAGAGGGCGGTTTTGGTAATTATTTTTGCATCTATTGGGATAGGCATTTCATGGGTGTATTTTGTTCCGGCTCAGACTACTTTTACAGTCATTCCAGAGTCTGCTTCAGACAAACAAAGAAACGATGCTCTGGGTATTGCACAGAGATACATTGTCACTGTACCCACTTTCGCATATGACGGAATAATCAATACTTTGAATACCGAGCATGTAGATGTGGTTACGACACCTCCTCCAAAATACCTGTTCACATTCACTTTTGATTCTGAAAACACTGGATATGGTACCAGGCAAGACACGGAAATAGAAAAAGGCATAACACATCACAGTACAGAAATCATGGTTTCTGAAGGGCAGGCAGTATATGCCATAACTGACAAGATTTGGGATGAAGTGAACCACAAGATTGTTACAAAACCTCAGGCAAAACTGGGCTCGTCAAATGATACTGTGAAGTTTAACGGCAAAGTAGAAGATTTTACTTCCTTCACTAGTGCATTGAAATCACGAGGCTTGGATGTAAAATTAACTGAGGAGATTCCTGACTCTTTCTTTTTGGTTCCTACAAAGACACTGTCTGTTAGCGGAATTCAACTCCAGACATACGAGTTTACTTGAGAACACGACACCGCAAAGGCCAAGGCAACAATCTCTGAAAATGGAACACAAATAGGCACAAACTCTGTTAGGTGGATGGATGTTCCACATTTCTATAGTGCTGGAAAGATAATTGTTCAATATGTTGGGCACAATCCAGAAATGGAATCTATTCTGGAATCTCTGTTTGCTGGACAGTTTGCAGGCGGCACGTAAAATCTAATTTTTTAAAATTCCAGTTAGCAAATACTTTGTATTGTAATTCTAGATTTTCCTAATGTCCAAACTGGCTGTCGTTTTTGGAAATTATATCTATTCCTTAAATCTGGTTTTAGCGCATTAGTAGTGAGGTAAAATGCTTAGACAAAAAGAAAGTAAACCGCCAAGGCTTGCAATAATTGCGCTTATGGCAGCCGGCTTGTCTGTGGTGTTATTTTTCACATTGGCTCCTTGGAATTTTGTTCCAACTCAAGTAACTGAAGATGTGGTTGTAATAGCAATTACGGAACATGGTTGTGTGGGTGAATCACAACACGGTGTAAATGTTGTAGTGCCAGAATGTAATGCAAAGATTGGCGATATAGTATCCGCCACGTTTTATGTACCTGCTATGGAAATAAACGGATACTATGATAGACTCGGAGATAGAGTCGGAATGGTTCAACCATAACTCTATCCTTTTTGTTTTCTGAGTTCGCTTTACTCAGATCGGTTTTATCTAATTTTCAGTTTCTTTTCTAACTTTCTCTAGGAAATCTAAGAATCTTATTCCTGTATCCAAGTCAAACCAGAATTTCTTTTCAGTCATGACATGTATATCCCAACAACGATTATCAAAATTTTCTATATAGATTCTATACCTGCCTAGATCGATGAAGAGATGTTCGCTACGCCTATCCTTTCATTCCATTACCGACAAAACGTAGATGGATCGGATGGGAATTGGCACTGTGATGTCACTTTTTTCTGTTCCATTATGTGTTAAATTTTATTGAATTTTAGTTTATTAAAATAAAAAAATTTTGAGACGATTTAGGCGTGGAACTAGTGATTACTACAAATTATAATTCATTCCTTGGTTTATGAAACGACTGTTTTCGATCTGGATCAAAATTCGTCCAAATCCGCTGAAAAAATATTTGACAAAACCAGTTTAATTTTGGGCAACGCCCAGTATTAGAGAGATAAAATCTTCTATATTTCTAGTGAATTTTTACAATTTATCTAGATCAGCATACCGATAAATTTCCAAGATGTCAGAAAAATCAATCCTTGTTAATCTTTTGAATTGATTTTTTGGACAAATTCTGACATTGTCAAATTTCTATTAATCGACATTTCTGAACATTGTCCAATAAAGTTAACATCATTTTGTTATAATATGATGAGACTAGATACTTTCCCTGAAGTTTTATTTGTGTTTTTATTTCATGGTTTGATGAATCTATAAAGTAGAATCTTTCCAAAATCCGTTATAAAAAACCACATTCCAGAATAGATCCAAACAAAAACTGCAAGATTCCATCCTATTGGAGTGATGATTATGCCATACACTGCAATTAGGGTTGCAATAATCTGAGTGCTAATTACTGCCAAAAATAAATATGGAGAGGGTCTAACTGTCCAAAAATTTCTACGTGTTCTTGCTACAAATAAGAACATGTGGCCTGCTACTGATAACTTGAGATAAATCAAAGACTGAATTGTTTCTGCAGACAACAAAAAGATTTCTTTTCCTATGTAAAGCAGAGTAAATGATGAAACAACCCCCACCCCTCCAAGAATAGCTGATATGATCATTATATTACGCATATTCCACCGCTCAGGAATTTTGGAATAATGCACATTGTCAAAAGCAATAGTCATTATTGGAATGTCATTTAGCAGTGCAAGTAATACAATCATGATGGCAGTAACTGGATAGAAATTAAAGGCAATAATAG